>CAYSGK010000080.1:0-9144 GCA_964430395.1 uncultured Methylophaga sp. | reverse complement strand
AGAACAAGGATAAGCTAACTCTAACTCCTTAAAAACAGTTTTAATAGCTTGTTTTGCAGTAATTTCATCACCGCTATGATTCTTATTCAAATATTTAATAAAGGTATTTGTCGTCATAAGTGGAGCATCGCAGAATACTTCATTTGTGCCTTGGATCTCACCTGACTTTATCTTTTTTTGATAGTCAGATAAACGATAGGCCATTTCTGAGATCCATGATAATTGCTGCATTTCATTAGCTACGTCTATTTTAAAATGGGCTTCGACATAGTCTTCTTCTGCATAGGTGTGGACAGAAAAAAATAGAGTACATAGTGTGATTAGAACAATGTTGATTAGTTTGGTTAGCTTCATAGTAGTCTCCAAAAATTTATAGGCTTATTCGGTACATGGGTACGCTAATTCTAACTCTTTAAATATAGTATTTAGGGCTTGATCATCTGTAATATATTCATTTGTATGGTTTTTGTTTAGATAACCACGAATGAGATCTGAGTCGATGATCGGTACATCACAAAAAACCTCATTTTCCCCCTGAATTTCTCCTGACTTTAACTTGCTTTGATAGTCGGATAATTTATACGCAACTTCAAAACACCAGACTAATGTTTCATTTTCATCTTTATTTTCAAGCTGAAATTTAATCTCGGGTAATGAATCTCTGGCGAAGATTTGCAAAGGGATCATTATAAGTAATAGTATTATTGCGCTTATTTTCATTAGGAATCAGCCCTATTAATTTGTTCTAGAAAGGCTTCAGCATCAATAGGTTGGCTCATATTAAAGATAGAAAGTACATTGTTAGGCAATTTATTAAGATCGGTTTCATTGATGATTTGTTTAACCATTAATAATGCATTTGGATGCATGCTGAAATGCTCTAAACCCATAGCCAATAATAGCCGTGTAAATTTTGGATCGCTTGCCATTTCACCACACATTGAGACGGGAATATTATATTTTTTACCCGCATCTAGTGTCATATTAATGAGTTTTAATACAGCGGGGTGTAGTGGATCATAAAGGTAGTTCACTTCGTCATCAATGCGGTCAACGGCAAGAGTGTATTGAATCAAGTCATTCGTACCGATAGAGAGAAAGTCGATTTGTTGAGCGAAAAGTTCAGCACAGATGGCACTGGCTGGTATTTCAATCATTACGCCAGTTTCAATATGGTGATCATAATCAAGTCCTTCTTTATCAAGTTCATCTTTGCAGATGCTCAACATACGTTGCGCTTGGGTAAGTTCTTGCAGACTTGAGATCATGGGAAACATGATTTTGATTTTGCCAAAAGCAGAGGCACGTAGAATGGCACGGAGTTGCGTGCGAAACATAGCTGGGTGGTTAAGGCAAAGTCGAATTGCGCGTAGTCCTAATGCCGGATTGATGGCTGTTTGGCTTTCTTTGCGGCCACCATCTACTGTTTTATCAGCACCTAAATCAAAGGTTCTTATTGTAACGGCTTGACCATTCATGCCTTCAACGACATCGCGATAGGCGGCAAGTTGCTCTTCTTCTTCGGGTGGTGTTACACGATTCATATAGAGAAATTCAGTGCGATATAAACCGATACCCTGTGCACCTGCATTGCTGATGGTGCTGAGATCTTCTGCTTGCTCAGCATTGGCGAGCAGAGTAATTGTTTTGCCGTCGCGAGTTTGTGTTGGTTGGGATTTATAGCGACTTAGCTCAGCAATATGGCTTGCGAATATTTCTCTGCGGTATTGATATTCAGCAATGGTTGCATCATTAGCATTGGCGATCAGTATGCCCGTTTCGCCGTCTATTATAAGCGGCTCATTATCTTGGATATAGCGGCGTACTGATTTTACACCTACGATGGCGGGAATGCCTAAACTACGCGCTAGGATAGTAGTGTGGGATGTGGCACCACCATGTTCAGTTACAAAAGCGGCAATACCTTGATGTTGCATGAGCATGGTGTCAGCGGGTGTCAGATCTTCTGCAATAATGATATGGCCTTTTAGTCGGCCATCAGGGATCTCATGATCAGGTGTATCTTCATCAGCTAAAAAACGGTGAATACGATCGACCACGTGGTCAACATCGTTTCGTCGAGTACGCAGATAGGGATCATCCATCTCGTTAAAGACATTAATAAGTGCATCGCGTTGCAGTTGTAGCGCCCATTCGGCATTGCAGCGTCGTGTTCGGATCATATCTATTGGAATAGTCGTGAGTGAGGAGTCATTGAGCATTAATAAATGGGTATCAATAAAGGCGGCAACATCAGAGGGTGCATTGCCAGGAATGCTATCTCGAATAGTGTGCAGTTGTTGTCTAGCTTGTTCGGTGGCATAGACTAGACGATCAACTTCTTGTTCGATGCTGAACGCGGGAATAAGATACTCACGGATATCGGGTTGGTTGTGAAATAATATATGTGCACGCCCGATCGCTATGCCACGAGAGACGCCAATCCCTTGTAGTTCTAGCGTCATTCACCTTCTCCGAAAAAATCGTTAATGAGTGTTTCTAGCTCGTCTAATGCTTGTTGTTCGTCTTCACCGTTCGCACTGACTTCTATGGTAGTGTCTTTAGCTGCAGCAAGCATCATTATGCCCATAATACTTTTTCCATTAACTGCTCGACCATTACGACTGACTATTACCTCGGATTGGAATGCAGAGGCAGTAGTAACAAATTTAGCTGCTGCTCTTGCGTGTAATCCTAGTTTATTGATAATAGTAAAGCTACGTTTTATCATGATGAGCATCCGCTATGATGACAGCGAACAATGCCTTCTTGCCCACCACTTAATGCTTTTTGTTCCAGCTCATCAAGATTCAAATTAGGGTAATTTAAAACGCGAATCAGCATGGGTAAATTAAGACCAGCGATAATTCGAATATCATCACGATCAGAAACGACACAAGCAATGTTGCTTGGCGTAGAACCAAACATATCCGTTAAAATTAAAATGCCATTGCCTTGATCTAATTCAGTGAGTGTTTTCTCTAATTTAAATTGAGTAGTATCTGGTTGGTCGTTTATTTCAATTGACAGCACTTTTGTGGGCAGCGGGCAACACGACAGCATTTGCCTAGCGGTATTGATGAGTTCAGTACCAATTTGATTATGGGAAATAAGTAGAATGCCTACCGCCATTTAAAGTATCCTGTGTGCGTTCAATTGTATTTTGTGTCGCTGATTTAGCGTAGTTACGGCGTTATTATGCTTAGTTTGCATGTTTAGCCATGTATTTATACGGTTATGTATCGTTGCAGGATTATTCACATTCAGAGTAAGCATGGGGAATGATTGATTGCAAACAGTATAGTGCTCAGCTGTAATTGATAAGGATTCAGAGCGGACAGGGATCTTTTGCAAACGAATAACATAGTTTAGTGGGATGCTATCTTGCCATGCGCGAGGATGAAATAGATCTGATAATAAAATAAGGCCAAGTTCTCTGGTGTGTAACAAGCCAACGAGCATGGACGGACAGTGACCGATTACTACCTGATGTTTATTAATGATAAAATCAATACAATCATCGGCGATGAGAGCGTGTCCATCATGTAAAAAATCCAGAGCTAAACTACTTTTGCCTATGCCAGCCTCACCAATAAGCAATACACCCTCACCAGCTATATTTAATAATACACCATGGTGACTTTCTTGCTGTCGAATGGGGTGATTATTATTGTTCATTAGTATTTAATCATCATCAATAGCTAATAATAGATCAAACATTTTGTCTGGTTCATGTGTTTCTCGAATGGACTGACAAATTTGTTGATCACGTAGTAAGGTGACAATACGAGCTAAATGCTCAAGATGATGAATATTATCATCTTCAGGCTCTACTAGACCAAATATAATATCTACTTTTTGTTTATCTGCCGCATCAAAGTCAACAGGCGTTTCCAAAGTCATCATTACAGAAATGGCATGTGTAATTCCAGGAATGCGGGCGTGGGGAATAGCCACGCCCTTTCCTAAAGCAGTGCTGCCTAGTCGCTCACGTTCAAGTAATGCCTGAAATATTTTGTTAGCCGAAACACGATTGGTATTAGCTGCCAATAAATGGCTCAGGTTTTCAATAACCCGCTTTTTGCTAGTAGCAGTGCTATTTTGGCATTGGATATTATCAGAATTTACGAGTAGAGCAGCGATTAACATTGTTTTTTCTCTAACCTGCGTTATGCTTCATGTCTGCACCATCTGATTGATGGTGATTTTTAATTTTATCTTTATGCTTAATGATTTGCCGATCCAGTTTAGATATCAACTGTTCAATAGCGGTATACATATTTTCATTTTCATCAGATGCGAATAAATCTGCTCCGCTCGCATGAACGGTTGCTTCTGCTTTTTGGCGCTGCTTTTCAACAGATAGAACGACGTGAATATTGGTCATATGATCAAAATGACGTGTCAATTTTTCAAATTTACTGTTTACATGGTCGCGAAGACTATCTGTGATTTCAATATGTTGTCCACTTAAGTTTAATTGCATAGTGTTTAGCTCCTAGGTTAATGGAAACTGGTTTAGACCAGCCGCTTTCGTTCATTAGATGGTGGAATCATTAATGTTTCACGATATTTTGCAATAGTTCTGCGTGCGACATTAATGCCTTGGTCACCGATAATATCAGCGATTTTGCTATCACTGAGGGGTTTTCTTGGGTTTTCTGCGATCACTAACTTTTTGATAATTGCACGAATAGCGGTCGCTGAACATTCTCCTCCTGAATCCGTACCAACGTGACTTGAAAAGAAATATTTTAGTTCAAATATACCGCGTGGGGTGTGGATGTATTTTCTTGTTGTGACACGTGAAATGGTTGATTCATGCATTTCAACTTCTTCGGCAATATCGTGTAATACAAGTGGGCGCATGGCTTCATCGCCATGATCCAAAAATTCTCTTTGTCGTTCGACAATAGCTGTTGATACTTTTAATAATGTTTCATTACGACTTTGTAGGCTTTTTAAAAACCATCGTGCCTCTTGTAGATTGTTTTTTAGGTAGACATTATCGGCGCTGTTATCAGCTCGTTTGATCATTTGGGCATAGTGATCAGCCACTTGCAATCGAGGTGCATTATCTGGGTTAAGCGATAATTGCCACCGACCATTTATTTTTTGTGTATAAACATCAGGCACAATGTATTCAGTATTTTCTACTTGGATCTGACTGCCAGGTCGTGGATTGAGCAATTGAATCGTACGTACAAGATCGGTGAGTTGTTCCTCACTTATTTTAAGTGTACGTTTAATTTGTGCATAATCACGCTTGGCAAGCGTATCAAGATGTTCTTCAATTAAGGTTGTTAACAGATCAATATTTTCTAAATCATTCGATTCATATTGTTTAAGCTGAATTAATAAACACTCTCGTAGATCACGGGCTGCAACGCCAACAGGATCAAAATGTTGGATCCGATGCAATACTGCTTCAATTTCATCAAGCTCAATATTATCAGGATCATTTTCATCCAGATCTAGATCTGAACCTAAGCTGTGTTGAATATCTTCTAGTGTTGTTTTTAGGTAGCCATCATCTTCAATTGAATCGATGATAATGGTCGCAATGGCACGTTCAGTGGCAGAAAAAGGCGTTAAACGAAGTTGCCATAACAAATGTTCTTGCAATGAATCACTGCTACTATCTTCATTCTCGCGCTCGATGCCAGGCGTGCTTATTTGATTGGATGGAGCGGCTGGACCAGTAGGCTGTTCAAATGTATCTTCCCATTCACTATCCGTAGGCAGTTCATTAGGGATATCAGTATGTTCTAGCTGACTGGTATCAGGCGTTTCAGCAGCAATTTCTTGTTCTTCTGTTTTATCAGCTGCGGCGTTGTCATTAAACTCAAAATCTTCTTCTACTTCGAGCAGAGGGTTGGTTTCCATCACTTCTTGAATTTCGGCTTGTAATTCGAGTGATGAAAGTTGCAACAAACGTATAGCTTGCTGTAATTGTGGGGTCATCGATAGGCTTTGGCCTACGCGTAGCTGTAACGATGGTTTCACTTGTGTTTCTGTTCGAGCAGTTTGATCATGACTCTATCATAGCGCAAATATCATGCCATTGACTATATTTTCATTATTATTTTTATAAAATGGGATTTTTGGCACATATTTTAGAATTTAAAATACTTTTGTAGCCGTTGATTTAAAGCTTAGACAAAGCGTATTACCTAAGCTAAAACCTAGCTGTGACAACGATTCTTCACTAATTATAACATGGAATATTTCACCGCAGTCTACGGTGAGTCTAATGGAATCAATTTCTTCAGCTATAAGAGTCACTCGTCCATTAAAGCAATTGCGCATACTTGATTCTAAAGGCTGTTTAGAAATAATAATTTCATTTGGGTCAATGGCAATATTATGGGCATTTCCACTATTAGAAATGGTATGTATTTGAAGTTTTCCGGTATCAAAAATATGGTCATGCAAGTGACCGTTGAAAAGATTAAGAAGGGGGCTGGAAGTGATTTTTCCATTGACAAGATTAACGCTAGAATCAGCTAAGGCAATACCTTGCAGGCGATTATGTGTTGAGAATATTACGGTTTTATTGTGTTGACTGAGTTGCTGAATAATGACTTCAAGCTGTTGGTAATGGTGTTGGTCTAAATGTGAGAAAGGCTCATCAAATAGCAAAATATCAGCTTGGTAGGCAATGGCGCGAGCGATAGCGACACGCTTTAATTCGCCACCTGATAATGTTGAAGTTGCTTGATCCGCTAGATGTTCTACATTAACTTGTTTAAGTGCTGCTTGGGCTAGTTCTTTGTGAAGCTGCGGCTTAATACCTTGTAACTTCAGTGCAAGCATAATATTGTCAATTACCGAGCCTTTTAATAATAAAGGGTGCTGCGATACATAGCCTATCGATTGCCGTTGCTTTATTGATAACGGAGATGAAGTTTGCTGCCCATTTAACAGAATCTCTCCTTCATCTGCTTGAGCTGTAAAGGCCAGCAAATTAAGCAGGGTTGATTTTCCTGCACCATTATCACCGAGTAGGGCTATGCATTTATTTTGTGGCAACGATAAATTGGCAATATCGAGCACACACCGTTTTTTGTAGTGAACTTTGATATTGTGTAATTGATACGCAGCGGTAGTCATCGCTGTAACCACGATAAGATAAAGTTAACTAGAAAGGCGATAACTAACAGTAATAAGCCTAGTGCTAGACCCGTTTCAAATTCCCCTTTGCTTGTTTCAAGTGCAATAGCGGTGGTCATCGTGCGGGTGAAACCTTCAATATTGCCGCCAAGCATCATGGCGGCACCGACTTCGCCGATGGCTCTTCCGAAACCAGTGATAATCGCGGCAAGAATGGCAAAGCGCATTTGTTTAGCCACTTGAATAGCTAAGGAAATAGGTTTGGCACCCAAACTTATTAATGTGGGTACTAGACGGGGATCAGCCGATGTCACCGCAGAAATAGTTAAGTTGGTCATAATTGGGAAGATCAATAATGCTTCGGCAATAATGATGGCAGTTGGGGTGTAGAGTAGTTCAAAGTGGCCAAGTGGCCCTAAGCGACTAAATAAACCATATAACAATAGACCGATTACAACGGTTGGCATTGCCATTAGTGTATTGAGAATATGCTGGATAAAGCGCTTGCCAGTAAAAGAATTTAGCGCGATGGTAATTCCGGTGGGAATAGCGAGACAGCCAGCGATGAGTGCTGCAATCAGTGAAATTGAAATGGAGGTAAAGGCTATTTTATAAATGGCAGCATCAAAAGAAGTGATAAGCTGCAATGCACCCGCGAGTGAGTCAGAAAAATAGCTCACAAGGTCTACTCGTTACTCCCGCATATTGTTAGCGGGAGTCTAGTAAAGCAACTATAGATCCCCGATAAAAGCTCTCGGGGATGATGTGAATTTATTAATAGTAATGATGAAGTATTAATTGACAAGCCCTAAGCGCTGGCAAATAGTCAAAGTTGGATCAACTCGGTTCATGCTGTAGAAATGCAAACCAGGCACGCCAGCATCAATCAGCTTGTCAGTGAAGCCTGTTAAAAAATCTAAGCTAAAGGCTTGTAATGATTCAGTGTCATCATGGAAACCTTCAAGGCGCTTACGTAACCAACGTGGAATTTCAGCGCCACAACCATCAGAAAAACGGGCTAATTGCGAGAAATTATTGATCGGCATAATACCCGGAATAATCGGGATCTCAATGCCTGCTTTTTGGCAACGTTCAACAAAGTAAAGATAGGCATCCACATTATAGAAATATTGCGTTAAGGCACTATCGGCACCGGCATCAACTTTGCGTTTGAAATTATCTAAATCAGCTTGCGCCGAATCAGCTTGAGGGTGCACCTCTGGATAGGCGGCGACTTCAATAGTGAAATGATCGCCTGTTTCTTTACGAATAAAGTCGATTAATTCATTAGCGTAGCGAAAATCACCGGGATCGCGCATGCCCGAGGGCAAGTCACCACGTAAAGCGACAATACGTTTGATATCGTTATCTTTAAATGTTTGTAAAAGACTTCGGATATTATCTTCAGTTGAACCGACACACGATAAATGTGGTGCGGCATCGATGCCTGTTGTTGCACATGCTTGCTGAATATCAATCACGGCATCAAGCGTATTATCTTGTGTTGAGCCGCCTGCACCAAAAGTCACTGAATAGAATTCAGGGTTTAAGGGTTTAAGTTTCTCACGCACATCACGCATTATCGCAATGCCTTTATCCGATTTGGGCGGGAAGAATTCGCAGCTAATGGTGAGTTGTTTAGTCATGATTAATTAATGTACAAAATGAAGTATGTGAAAGCTATTATATAGTATTTTCCTCTGTGAACTCCGTGTCTCTGTGGTGCATTCTAATTTTTTACCACAGAGACACGGAGAGCATAGAGTTGAAATTAATAGCGGTAATGATTTGGTTTGTACGGACCATTCTTATCCATATTCAAATAAGCGGCCTGTTCATCAGTCAGTTCAGTTAAGTTGGCACCAATTCGACCCAAATGTAGTCGCGCGACTTTTTCATCTAATTCTTTTGGTAGCACATACACTTCATTTTTATAGGCCTCGCTGTTTTCCCATAACTCAATTTGGGCCATTACTTGATTGGTGAATGAAGCTGACATTACAAAACTAGGGTGACCCGTTGCGCAGCCTA
>CAYSGK010000079.1:0-9188 GCA_964430395.1 uncultured Methylophaga sp. | reverse complement strand
ACGGGTATAAACCTCCTTAGGCAATAAGTTCTTTTACTAACTGTGTTTCTTTATAAGAGGGATAGGCTGAGAGTAAATATTGACTATATTTCATTGCTTGTTCTCGTTGTCCAGAACGTACCAGCTTATTGCTGATTGACCATAAATACTGAGGGAGTTGCTTAAATTTAGCTGAGTGTTTTTGCATAAATAAAATGAGCTTATCGGCTTCAGGAAATGCATTAGCAGCAATAAAGCGTTTAATTAGTTTGTTTACTAGCGAGACTGTAAATCGCACCTTGGCAGTAGAAAAATAATCATTAAATGTATCTATAACAAGCTGGTTGGTTGCGGCATCACTTTCAGTTAACGATAATATAGCTGTTGCAGCACGGTGATGATCTTCAGAATTGGTCTCTAATTTACTGGTTTTATAATAACCAAATAAGGCTTCCCGATTTTGTGGCTGTTTTTCGACTAATTGAGCAAAAAGGGGAACCGCTTTTTCGAATTGCAAGTCATGAACAAATGATTCAGCTTGTTTTAAAAGGCGGTTAAATTCTTCATTATTATCACTTTCATTTAGATAATCCTGATTAATATGCTTAGTTTGAAATTTTATAATCATAAACGCTATAACGGCTCCTGAGATTAAGCCGCCAATATGTGCTAAATAATTTACGTTACTGTATTGGGAATATTCTACTTGTTGGTATATTTGAAACCCAAGCCATAAGACTAATAAATAAATCGCAGGGAGTTTTACATAATCAAAATAAACATAAATAAAATAGAAAAAACGTACTTTTCTGGTATTAAATAATACGGCATACATGCCCATTAATCCGGCTATTGCTCCTGATGCACCTAAAGATGGGATAAGGCTATCGCTTGCAGAAGGAATATAGAGCAAGGCTGAACAAATACCAGTGAATAAATAGGAAAATAGGTAAAGTGAGCGATTCATTGACAGTTCGACGATAAAGCCAACGGCTAATAGAAATAGCATATTGCCCAGAAGGTGAGAAACACTGCCATGAAGAAACATATGGCTGATAAAGGCTAGGGGTTTAGGTTCTCCTGCCTTGAGGGAGTATGTCCAAGTAACACTGGTTTTGAAAATCTCATTTACGTGAGCACGTTTTGATTTCCATTTTGCATAGATTGGATCGGTTGGTGTAATAATTTGTTCGTTTTGCAAAGCCTGCATAAATGCTTTATTGGTTTCCATATAAAAAAACCAAGGGCTTTGCTGTTGTTTAATACTGTCCTGCCATTCATCGACAAACTCGCTATCACCTTGCTTGATGAGTGCTTCTTTAAAAAGGGGAAGTTCTATTGCTGCCAGACCAGAGTGGTAATAATAGTGGCTAGCCTCAGCCATTTTCTCATCATCATGCAATTGAAATGAGAAATAGACTACGATGTTGATGGCTATTAGAATTAGTGTAACAAAAGGTGGATTTTGCCACTCTAATTTCTTATCAAAGGGTATTATTATCACAGCTTGCGGCTTTATTTATAGATAAATGCTTTTGCTATTTTATTAGTGCCAACGGGGATTTCTGCTTTTCCGCCTTTTAAAGGTATTACAACAATAACTTGGCTACGTGTTACACCTTTAATGTAACCAGTATAAGATTTACCCAGTTTTGTCTCTAATTTCACATCAGATTTTATGTGTTTATCTAAATCTGATACTGGAATTTCAAAATAGGCTCTATTACGAAGCGCTTGTTTTTTACGTGTTTGAGGATCGTGTGTTTCATCATCAATGTTAGCAAGTTCCACCCCTTCTCGAGCATTCATCAGGCTTTTAACAACAGTATCTTTATTCCAAGCAAAAGTAAGATCGTTAACCGGTTTTTGATTAACCGCAACGGACAAACCTAAAACAGTAGGCCAATCCTTTGTTTTATATAGATTAATGTATTGTAGGTTAACAGCGCTATCGGGTTGACTGGTAAGGGTAATGTTTGCCTTATCTACAAAATAGGCACGATAAGCATCATAAATATCATCACTAAGATGAACATTAGCTTTAGTTAAATAATTTTTTAAGGCCTGAAGGTGTTGCTCAATATAAACATCACGTTCAATATTGTTTTCTAGGGTGCAATATTCAATGATGCTTTCGTTATAGCCTAGATCTTGCAGCTCAAAGGTTAAATTATTCACCTTGGTATTAATGTTTGCAAAGTCTTGTGCAGTGTAGATATAGGGTATGGATGTTTTAACTATAAATGAGCTCATTCCATGCATAATATAATCAATATTCATGGTTGCTGTAGCGAGAGATTTATTATATTCAAAGTTCAAGTTAAGGCTACTGTCAATTCCTGAATAGCCTAAATCAGATAATTGTTCTGAACCAATTGTTTTGATATCGCCACAGCCTAATGCGTCTACATAAGCATTAATTTTCTCAAAGGTACTCTTATCGGAGGAGGCGTGGATTTTTTTAATGAAATCCGGATCGATATATACATGATTAATCTGAAGCTGCAATTTAGGTAAAATTTCACCGGAGTTTAATTTTTTATCTAAATTAATATAATCGAGCGCACTATCCATTTTAAGTTCAATTGAACCAACATCAACATTAGTGCCGTAGCCGTCACCTATAGTTACGCCATGAATAGAAATACTACCATCCATCGGGTTACTAAAGCGCTGGTATTTTACATTAACAAAAGGTTGAACTGATTCGATCATTGAATCAACTGCACTTTTAGTCGAAAGGTAAATATAGGCTGCTGTTGATACTAAACTTAAAACAACAATAAGGAGAAGTATGCCGATTAGTTTTTTCATTATGTTATATTTTTTGTAAGAAAAACTTGAGTATAGCAAAAATAAATGGATATTAGCGCGCTAACACCATGAAAAATGAAGAACCACTTGGCAATTTTAGTAATTCATACTAGAATTACACATATGAACACAAAACAAACAACATTATTTCATATTGCTGGCCTCGCTCAGCAAGGTAATGTTGTGCCTAATTTTTGTTCATTATTCCTGTTGCTACTGCCTTAGGGCATACATATACGCATCAAAAAATCAGCGTCAGCGCTGAAAAATCCTAGAACTATTTTTATAAAGTCTGCAATATGGAGCAGGAACAATGAGTGACAAATTAATAATTTTTGATACCACCTTGAGAGATGGCGAGCAGAGTCCTGGCGCATCGATGACCAAGGATGAAAAAGTCCGCATCGCAAAATCATTAGAGCGTATGCGTGTTGATATTATCGAGGCTGGCTTTCCCATTGCCAGCGTTGGTGATTTTGAATCAGTGCAAGCAGTAGCAAATGCCGTAACAGAAAGCCGTGTATGCGGTTTGGCACGGGCGCTTGATAATGATATTGATCGTGCTGGTGAAGCGCTAAAAGGAGCTAATGCCTCACGCATTCACACTTTTATTGCTACATCACCAATCCATATGAAAATGAAACTTCGTATGGAACCTGAACAAGTCATTGAAAATGCGGTGAAAGCAGTTCAACGAGCACGTCGTTATACCGATGATGTTGAGTTTTCTCCTGAAGATGCAGGGCGAAGTGAACCGGATTTTTTGTGTCGTATATTAGAAGCAGTAATTGATGCGGGTGCATCTACGTTAAATATTCCTGACACCGTTGGTTATAACTTGCCCACACAGTTTGGTCAGTTAATCTTTGATTTACGCGAGCGTATTCCGAATTCAGATAAAGCCATTTTTTCTGTACATTGCCACAATGATTTAGGGTTGGCGGTAGCAAACTCTTTATCTGCGGTATTAAATGGTGCTCGTCAAGTTGAATGTACCATTAATGGATTGGGTGAGCGTGCAGGAAATGCCGCAATTGAAGAAGTCGTGATGGCGGTGCGTACACGTCAAGATATGTTTAATTGTGATACTAATATCGATACTACGCAAATATTAGCCGCTTCACGCTTAGTCTCCGGGATTACCGGTTTTGCCGTACAGCCTAATAAGGCTATCGTCGGTGCAAATGCCTTTGCACATGAATCAGGCATTCATCAAGATGGTGTATTGAAGAATCGTGAGACTTACGAAATCATGCGTGCTGAAGATGTGGGTTGGAATGCTAATCGTATGGTGATGGGCAAACATTCTGGACGTAATGCATTTAAAGATCGCTTAAAACAGTTGGGAACTGAATTTGAGACAGAGGCTGAGCTAAATGAAGTTTTCAGAAAGTTTAAAGCCTTGGCTGATAAAAAACATGAGATCTTTGATGAAGATCTACAAGCATTAGTCAGTGACACGCTTACCTTGGATAATGAACGGATTAGTTTAACCTCACTAAAAGTATGCAGTGAAACAGGTGAAACGCCTGTAGCTTCGATCACCTTGTGTATTGATGGACAAGAAAAGCAAACTGAAATGGCAGGAAGTGGGCCTGTTGATGCCGCATTGCATGCTATTGAAGCGCTTGTACAGAGCAAAACAGAGTTACAACTTTATTCGGTCAATAACATTACTAAAGGTACAGATTCGCAAGGTGAAGTGAATGTTCGTATTGAGAAGGGAGGGCGTATTGTAAGTGGGCAAGGAGCTGATACAGATATTGTTATCGCATCTGCTAAGGCCTATATCAATGCACTTAATAAGATCTTAGTGCCTGTTGATCGCGCTCATCCTCAAGTATGATAGCGATTTGCAAATGAATTTAACGCCTAGCCAGTTATCTTCACTTAATGAGATGGAGATCCCTGTCTGGGCGTTACGTTCAAACACTACTGAAGTAGAAACGGTTGATTCCAATACACAACTAGAGCTACGCGACTGCATAGTGTTAGTTGACTCAAACTCTAATGATCAACAAGAGCAACGCCTATTAGTTGCCATGTTACATTCTATTAATGTGAAAACAGAACAATTTACGGTGTTGAATCCTGAGCAATTACCTCAACTCCAGACAATTGACCAGCACCCGACATTATTATTAGTGTTAGGTGAAAGCTTAGCTCAATCATTGTGGGGAAAATCAGTGATACGAGGGCAGCAACATCAAACTCTACAGGAGTCTATCTCCACAGTTGTCAGTTTTAGATTAGATGAAATTTTAGCTTCGCCAGCACATAAGGCGCTAGCGTGGGATGACCTTTTATTAGCAAAACGGGTTCTTAATGCAAAGTAGGCCAATGTTGCATCAAGATATTGCAGAAATACTGACCATTGAAACAGCTGCCACAGCTTTTCCGTGGACCGCTAAAAACTTTGAAGACAGCCTTAAATCAGGCCATAAAGCATGGGTCTTTTTTGATAATTCAAATACAATTATTGGCTTTGCACTTGTTCAAAAAGTGATTGATGAAGCACATTTACTTAATATATGCGTAAAACAGAATCAGCAAGGTAAAGGTTTTGGCCGTGCTATCTTGAACCATATTATTGAGTTTGCAAAGAGTATTTCATCTGTTTTAGTTGTGTTAGAAGTGCGCAGCTCTAACAAGCGAGCCCAACAGTTATATTTAAATGCCGGTTTTAATGAGATGTCGGTAAGGAAAGATTATTATCCTGCTAAAATAGGGCGTGAAGATGCTATTTTAATGGGGCTAGATTTAGATTTACTATCACTGTTTAGTGAAAAATAAACGTGCACCGCTTGCTTTGAAAGTGGTGCTGACTTAAACTAACCCGAGTTAAATACTTGGTTATTTTATTTATTAGGAGATATCACCATGGCTTATGAATTGCCACCACTACCTTTTGCTGACAATGCGTTAGAACCTACAATTTCTGCTGAAACAATCAGCTTTCACTACGGTAAGCATCACCAAACATATGTGACAAATTTAAATAATTTGGTTCCTGGTACTGAATTTGAAGGCTTGTCACTAGAAGACATTATTATGAAAGCAAGCGGTGGTATCTTTAACAATGCCGCACAAGTATGGAATCATTCTTTTTATTGGAATTGTTTGACACCTAATGCAAGTGGTGCGGTTTCAGGCGATCTTGCTGCTGCAATTGATGCTACTTTTGGTTCTTTTGATGAGTTTAAAGCAAAATTCTCAACTTCAGCTGCCACTAACTTTGGCTCAGGTTGGACATGGTTAGTAAAAAATGCCGATGGTAGTATTGAAATTGTAAATACAAGCAATGCGGGCAGCCCATTAACAGCTGGTCAAACACCATTACTTACTTGTGATGTGTGGGAACACGCTTATTACATTGATTTCCGTAATGCACGTCCTAAATATGTTGAAGCATTTTGGGGGCTTGTGAACTGGGACTTTGTTGAAGCAAATTTCGTAGCATAGAGATCTAATCTGATAATTGGCAGCTTTATTTGAAGCTGCCAATTATTCTACTTGTTTTCTGCCATTCTGGCGGCAAGTTCTTCCCATAGTGATAAGCGAGAGGCGTTACCAACGCGCTTACCATCACCTCTAGCCTTAGCAAGCCATAAACCCTCACCATTGAAACTATAAACAGGAATAAGATCTTTACGTTGGTTTGCTGGTTTAATTTCAATATCAAGATTATCTAAAACAAGTGGAATGGCGCGCTTATTCTCAAAATAAGTGAGCACCATATGAGCCTGATTGAGCTTAACCGCCTTTACATAGGTAATACGTAATTTTTGTTCATCTACCCCTAGCTCTTTTAAAGTAAAATATTTTGCTATTGAATAATCTTCACAATCGCCAGCACCTTTAGATAAAAATTCTAACGGTGTCGCCCAATAATCTTCTTTATCCCATACGGCGATATCGCTAACAAACATCACATTAGAATTAAAGAATTGATTCACTTTTTCAAGTTTTTCTGCATCGCTTAGGTCTTGTGAAGAATCAATTAATGCTTGCCATGATTCAACACGCTGCCTAGCATTGACACTATAATTAGCTTCTATTTTTTCTAATAATGCTTCAGTGATATTTAATTCAGCAATGATGGGTACAGAAACCACTAAACATAGCAATGCTATCAGAGTAAATTTAGGTTTATGCCAGCCTCGAATGAACATTTCGCTTATCCGTTATCTACCGATACCATAGAACCCTATTTGTTTGACCCGCTCAAAGTCATTATCATTGCTCACAGCTTCAGCTATGACCCGTATGTCAAGCAAGCTAGTGACATCATAAATAATGTCGAGTAAATTTTCTTTATCGGGATTGCCTTCAATGTTAGTAGTTAAATCACGTGCTAAGCGAATAAAATCAATATTTAGTTCTTTCAGTAGGTCGACAGGGATAAGATCAGATGTGTAGCGTTTTAACAGAACTTGTGCCCCCAAAGACTTAACAAATAGATTAAAATCTGCGAAAACTGCCAGATCTTTCTCGGCAGCATAAGCAGATAAACTAAAGACAAAGAGTGATGGCTCATCAATATTTACCAGCTTATTTTTCAACCATGTTCTAAATGTAGTAGAGGCAATAGAGGCCATCGCTAGGTTAATGGTGATAGGAACTGTTCTAGGCGTTTGCTCGAAACTAGCCACAATATTACCCACTATGCATTTATCTAGCTCTATTTCTAGGCCAAACTCTTGTGCCATTGAGAAAAAGGTCGCTATTGATAAATCGATTCCTGCACTATTATGTACGTTAGCAAAGGCCTCTTCCATTACTTGAACAGGCTCAGCTTTAGAATGACTATAAGCTTCAGAAGTAAATGTGATTTCAGGCGCATCACTATCGATCACATTATGGATAGCCGAGCGCCAGTCATTTTCCGACATTGAACGAATACTGTCCTCTTTTATAAAATAGGAATTATGACCAATTTTTCTAGCTTCTTCATATGCCTCAATCATGGCCGGCGTTAAATGATCAAAATCACTGCTACGTTCAAATTTAATTATTCCCATGTGTACTAGATCATTAAGATCGTAATCAGAGCCTAGCTTAGCAATGCGTTGTTTTAATGACTCTGCATATTGAGCGATAGAGCCATTTGTGAAATCAGAATAGATTAAAGAAAATTCTGATCCGTAAAGTCGATAGGCAGTGATATTATCTTGTTCTGGTTCGACAAGTATTTTTGCAAAAGCAATTAATAGTTCATCAACTATTTGATGACCTTTTTCTTTTGAGATGAGAGCAAGATCATTAATTTTAATAAATGCAGCATATCCTGGTATACCAGAAGCCAATAGCTGTTTTAATTTAACATCAAATGCAGCTTGATTAAGTAACTTAGTTAAAGGATCTCGTTTTAGATTTTCAGTTAAGGAGCTTACTTTAGTATTTAGGCGAGTTATCATATTACCAATTTTTAAAGACATGCTATTCATGGCTTGCCCAACATTTTTCACTTCAGTTGTCCATGGCAGTTTGCCGAGTGTTGTAAAATTCCCCAAGGATATCTCGTTAGCTTGCTTTTCAATATCCTTCAATGACTTAAGAGTCAATCGTAATGTTGCTAATAATAATAAAACTGCACCAATAAAAATAATAAGAGCAATTTTTAAAGAAGATTTAGCTTGTTGATAGAGTTTTAAATAACCATACCCAGGGTTGGTCGTAACAGATAATTTTCCCGAAATTGACCAACCCGAATTAATTTCTGTTACTGCCGTGGCTGGATTCATAGGCATTAAATTTATTAACCACTGTGGTACACCATCTAGTTTGTCGGTATTAACAAGTGACACTAATTCATTGCCATCGACATCAACTAAACGCATTTTTTTATAATAACCTTGATCAAAAATAGCATTCATCATGGTACGAATAATCGGGTCGTGAATATCGTCCATATGTGGACTGAGGGATAAACCAAGTGAAGTAGCGGTATCTTGAACATGAGTTTTAGATTCTACTTCCAAATAGCTTTTAATATTGCCAACACTTAAAAAGAAATTTACCGAGAAAATAAATAAAAAGATCAGCGTAATTAGAATTAATAATTGTTTCGATAATGACATAACAATAACCTATAGGGGGTGATAGCTTGACCATACTAAGTAGTGTTAAGACAAGCAAGGACAGAGTACTATTCGTTGCAGTTAAATCTCAAATTAGTGATCGAATTCAAAATAACCATCCCATAATGAGTCTAATTGCACGCGAGCATCATGCAATGAAATTGCTGAATACTGACAGTTTGATTGATTAACAAGCCCTAAATCAATTAGTTTTGCCACCGAATCATCGATCTCAAAATCAAATGAACTCTGATATTTGCTTTGGAACCAACACTCAATTTCATTATCAAGTTCATCAGCGTCTAAGCTTGAACC
>CAYSGK010000078.1:0-9243 GCA_964430395.1 uncultured Methylophaga sp. | reverse complement strand
TCGTGAAGGCGGCCGTACTGTTGGTGCGGGCGTTGTTAGTAAAATTACTGAGTAAAAAGTTTAAATGCGGGCCGAAGATTTGGAGTCTTTGGCCCGTTGTCTTATATGTTAGGCCAGTAGCTCAATTGGCAGAGCGACGGTCTCCAAAACCGTAGGTTGGGGGTTCGATTCCCTCCTGGCCTGCCATTTTGTTTTTAACCGAGTAAAGAAAAATAATGGCAGATACAATCAAATTAATTGTTGCAGTTATAATGTTGATAGCAGCAGTAACTCTGTTTTATATGTATGCAGAGTATTCAACATTATTGAGAGTGCTTGGCTTGCTTGCTGCGGTCGGGCTTTCTTTGTTTGTAGCTTCTCGCACAGCAAAAGGTGGCGCAGTATTTAGCTATGTGAAAGATACACAAGTGGAAGTGCGTAAAGTTGTTTGGCCTACGCGTCAAGAAACATTACAAACAACAATGATTGTCATAATTATGGTTATTATTGCGGCGCTCATATTATGGGCCTTTGATTCAATGTTAGGCTGGGCTGTTCACACCCTAACGCTATAAAACGAAGGATTGAGTAATGAGTAAGCAATGGTATGTACTTCAAGCTTTTTCTGGTTATGAAGCACAAGTAAAACGTTCTTTAGAAGAGCGAATTCAACGGTTTGAATTAGAAGATAAAATCGGTGAGGTACTTGTGCCAACGGAAGAAGTGGTTGAGATGCGTGAGGGTCAACAACGCCGAAGTGAGCGTAAATTTTTCCCAGGCTATGTATTAGTCAATATGGTTATGGATGATGAAACATGGCATGTGGTAAATGATATCCCACGTGTACTCCGCTTTATTGGCGGTACAGGTGATCGGCCTGCACCGATATCAGATGCTGAGGCAAACCATATTTTACAACGTGTGCAAGAAGGCGTTGAAAGTCCAAGGCCTAAAGTCTTGTTTGAACCGGGTGAAGTGGTACGTGTTACTGATGGCCCGTTCAATGACTTTACTGGTGTGGTTGAAGAAGTAAATTACGAAAAAAGCACAATGCGAGTGGAAGTTGTTATTTTTGGTCGTTCTACACCAGTAGAATTACAGTTCAGCCAAGTCGCAAAAGGCTAGTTAGTTTTATCCGGCATTGCGTCGGTTTATTGTTGGGGAGCCGAAAGGCGTTTGCACCCATTTAGGAGAAGAAAATGGCTAAAAAGATTGACGCCTATATCAAGCTGCAAGTGCCAGCTGGTTCGGCAAACCCTAGTCCTCCAGTTGGCCCTGCTTTAGGCCAACATGGTGTGAATATCATGGAGTTCTGTAAGGCATTTAATGCTAAAACACAAAGTGTGGAATCTGGTTTACCCATTCCTGTTGTGATAACAGTATTCAATGACAAGAGCTTTACGTTTATCACTAAAACGCCACCTGCCGCCGTGTTGCTTTTAAAAGCAGCGGGTTTGAAAAGTGGTAGTGGTACGCCAAATACTGAAAAAGTAGGCAAGGTTACTCGCGCACAGTTAGAAGAAATCGCCACTACAAAAATGGCTGATCTTTCTGCAGCAGATATGGATGCGGCAGTAAGAACGATTGCGGGTACTGCCCGTAGTATGGGTCTAGAAACAGAGGGCGTTGTATAATGGCTACTATGGGAAAAAGAGGCTTAGCTATCCGTGAAAAATTGGAAGCAGGCAAATTATATTCGGCTGATGAAGCATTAACATTTATTAAAGATAATGCATCGGCTAAGTTTGTTGAATCAATAGACGTTGCGATTAACCTTGGCGTTGATCCTCGTAAATCTGATCAAGTGGTACGTAGCTCTACAGTATTACCAAACGGTACTGGTAAAACAGTCCGGGTTGCCGTGTTTACACAAGGTGCCAACGCTGATGCTGCTAAAGAAGCGGGAGCAGATGTTGTAGGAATGGATGATTTAGCAGAATCAATTAAAGCCGGCAATATGGACTTTGACGTTGTTATTGCATCACCTGACGCAATGCGTATCGTGGGTACATTAGGACAAGTATTGGGTCCGCGTGGTTTAATGCCTAACCCTAAAGTGGGTACAGTTACACCGAATGTTGCAGAAGCAGTTAAAAATGCTAAATCTGGTCAAGTACGTTACCGCACGGATAAAGCCGGAATCATCCATTGCCCAATCGGTAATGCAAGTTTTGAAGTTGATGCTTTACAGCAAAACCTGGTGGCATTAATTGATGATTTGAATAAATTAAAACCAAGCTCAGCTAAAGGTGTTTACCTTAAGAAAATTAGTGTTTCGAGCACAATGGGTGCTGGAGTCACGCTTGATAAATCATTCCTAGATTAAATCAGGAATATAAATTTGGACCATTCGATTTTAGAAGTCGAATTGTCTAAGACCGTAGGTATGTGAGTTTAATCGTTTACATTCGTGTAATCGGCCTACGCAGACGGGGTTCAGCTACAGAATTTCTGACGTTGAAAACCGTAAAGGGTGAAAGAAGATTTTCTTCTTTCTTTTAGGAGCGAGGCTTTAATAAGATTCGAAAGTTTAGCGTAGGATTTTTGCTTGCATTCAAGGCGTAGGAATAGACGCATAGTTATTCTATATAACTGTTACTACAACCAAGAATGGGAGCAAAAAGACAAGTTAAAGTTCGGGTGTTGTTAAATTCTCGTTCCCTAGCAACAACACTGTTTTTATGCAGTGTTCCTAAGGAGGTAAACTTAGGTGGCAATGAATCTTGATGGTAAGAAAGCCGTAGTTGCTGAAGTCGCTGAAGTGGCATCTAGCGCTTATTCTGCAGTCGCTGCAGAATATCGTGGCTTGTCTGTTTCAGACATGACTGAATTACGTGTTGCAGCACGTAAAGAGAATGTATATTTACGAGTTATTCGTAATACATTAGCTAAACGCGCTGTAGAAGGTACTGATTTTGCTTGCATGCAAGAAGGAATGACGGGACCTTTAGTATTTGGATTTTCAACAGAAGATCCAGGTGCAGTAGCACGAGTTATGAGTGATTTCGCTAAAGAAAACGACAAATTAGAAGTCAAAATGGTTTCTCTAGGTGGCAAATTATTAGCTACTTCAGATCTTGAGAAGCTAGCCAAAATGCCTACTAAGGACCAAGCGATTGGTATTCTTATGGGTACGATGAAGGCACCGATTGAGAAATTTGTACGTACTTTGGTGGCACCGACTAGCAAAATGGTTCGTACGCTCGCAGCTGTTCGCGATGCGAAAGAAGCAGCTTAATCTCATAAGAGTTTAGGTTGAAAAAATAATTCTGTAAGGAAAGTTAAAATGGCTAAAGTAAAAAAAGACGATATCTTAGATGCAATCTCTGAGATGACTGTTGTTGAAGTCGTAGAATTGATTGAAGCAATGGAAGAAAAATTTGGTGTAACTGCTGCTGCTCCTGTAGCTGTAGCTGCTGCTGGCGGTGACGCTGGTGGTGCCGCGGCTGCTGAGCAAACTGAGTTTGATGTTGTAATGACTAGCTTCGGTGCAAACAAAGTGAGCGTGATTAAAGCAGTTCGTGCAATCACCGGTCTTGGCTTGAAAGAAGCGAAAGACATGGTAGAAGGCGCACCTGTAACTGTTAAAGAAGGTGCTGAAAAAGCAGAAGCTGAAGATGTTGTTAAGCAACTAACTGAAGCGGGTGCAGAAGCTGAAGTTAAGTAAGCTGCACTTTGATCGTGGTGATTTGTTACCACGATAAAGAAAATGGCTGGTGGTTTTAACCACCGGCCTTTTTGCCTTACTGGTCAACTGAGTTTTTAGCTGATCATAGAATACAATATTACAATTTCCAGATTTTACGAAAAGTAAAGTCGGACTTATCTTTGAGGTGTAATACATGGCTTATACGTTTACCGAGAAAAAGCGGATTCGTAAAGATTTTGGCAAGCGTCCAACAATCTTGAGTGTTCCTAATTTACTTGCAACACAAGTAGATTCATATCAGGGCTTCCTACAGAATGGGATTGCTGCTGACGAACGCGCGAGTAAAGGCTTGCACGCTGCATTTTCTTCAGTTCTACCGATTAAAAGTCACACAGGTAAAGCTGAATTACAATATGTAAGTTACCGATTAGGCACGCCATCGTTTGATGTGAAAGAGTGCCAACTTCGCGGCGTAACTTATGCTGCACCTCTTAGAGTAAAAATGCGTCTTGTCATTTATGATAAGGATGCGCCTGCAAAATCTAAAATCGTAAAAGATATCAAAGAGCAAGAAGTCTATATGGGTGAAATCCCATTGATGACAGAAAAAGGTAACTTTGTTATCAATGGTACTGAGCGCGTTATCGTATCTCAATTACACCGTTCGCCAGGTGTATTCTTTGATAGTGATAAAGGAAAATCTCACTCATCAGGAAAAATCTTATTCAATGCCCGAGTTATTCCATACCGTGGTTCATGGTTAGATTTTGAATTTGATCCTAAAGATGCCGTTTTTGTTCGTATTGATCGCCGTCGTAAGTTACCGGCAACGATTTTATTGCGTGCGCTTGAATATAACAATGAACAAATATTGGATATGTTCTTTGAGCACGATACATTTACTAAGAAAGGTAAACATTTTGAGTTAGCGTTAGATCCACAGCGATTACGTGGTCAAGTTGTCCCTTTTGAGATTGCTGATCCTAAAGGTGAGGTGATTGTTGAAGCAGATAATCAAGTAACTGGGCGTCATATTCGCAAAATGGAAAAAGCAGGCATGAGCACATTAACAGTGCCAGCAAGCTATTTAATTGAACGTGTTATTTCGAAAGATATGATTGATACTGACAGTGGTGAACTGATTGCCTCTGCTAATGATGAGATCACTGAAGAGTTACTTGAAACATTTGAGCGTTTTGGTGTTAAAAAAATCGAAACTATTTTCTCAAATGACTTAGATCGTGGACCCTATATTTCAGATACATTACGCTTAGATGAAACAACAACACCATTAGAAGCAAAAGTTGAAATTTATCGTATGATGCGTCCAGGTGAGCCACCAACGGAAGATTCAGCAAACAATTTATTTAACAACTTATTCTTTGCAAGTGAACGTTATGACTTGTCAGGTGTAGGTCGAATGAAATTTAATCGCCGTTTAGGCCGTGAGGGTTTAGAAGGCGAAGGCATCTTGACTAAGGAAGATATTATTGATGTCGTCCAAGAATTAATTTCTATCCGCAATGGCCATGGTATTGTTGATGATATCGATCACTTAGGTAATCGCCGTGTTCGTAGCGTAGGTGAAATGGCTGAAAACCAATTCCGTGTTGGATTGGTGCGTGTAGAACGTGCAGTGCGTGAGCGTTTGAGTGTTGCCGAGTCAGAAGGTTTGATGCCTCAACAGTTAATTAATGCTAAACCCGTTGCTGCGGCGATTAAAGAATTCTTTGGTTCTAGCCAATTATCTCAGTTTATGGATCAAAATAATCCACTATCTGAAGTAACGCATAAACGCCGTGTTTCAGCATTAGGCCCAGGTGGTCTAACACGTGAACGTGCTGGCTTTGAAGTGCGTGACGTACATCCAACACATTATGGTCGTGTATGTCCTATCGAAACACCAGAGGGGCCAAACATCGGTTTGATCAACTCTCTAGCAACGTATGCACGCACAAATGAATATGGTTTTATTGAAACGCCTTACCGTAAAGTGGTTGATGGTAAAGCAACCACAGATATTGAATTTTTGTCTGCCATTGATGAGGGCGAATTCAAAATCGCTCAGGCTACTATTACCTTGAATGATAAAAATGTCATTCAAGAAAAAATGGTGCCATGTCGATTCAGAAATGAATTTTCATTAATGCCTGCTGATCAAGTTGACTATATGGATGTGTCGCCACGGCAAGTAGTATCAGTTGCTGCCTCATTGATTCCTTTCTTGGAACATGATGATGCTAACCGTGCCTTGATGGGTTCAAATATGCAACGTCAGGCAGTGCCAACATTACGCGCTGAAAAGCCAATTGTAGGCACGGGTATGGAGCGTGCGGTAGCGCGTGACTCTGGTGTTATGGTTGTTGCAAAACGTGGTGGTACTGTTGATTCAGTTGATGCTGGCCGTGTGGTTGTTCGGGTTAATGATAAAGAAGCGGGCGATGCTGATTCTGGTGTAGACATTTACACCTTAATTAAATATGCACGCTCAAATCAAAGCACATGTATTAACCAGCGCCCATTAGTTAAGCCGGGCGACGTGATTGCTAAAGGCGATATTCTTGCTGATGGCCCTTCAACCGATAAAGGTGAGTTGGCTTTAGGTCAAAATATGTTAATCGCATTTATGCCTTGGAATGGTTACAACTTTGAGGATTCTATTTTAGTTTCTGAACGTGTTGTTAAAGAAGATCGTTTTACAACTATCCATATTCAAGAATTGAATTGCTTGGCGCGTGATACTAAATTAGGTACCGAGGAGATCACAAGTGACATTCCGAATGTAAGTGAAGGCGCATTATCCAAATTGGATGAGTCGGGTATCGTTTATGTGGGTGCCGAAGTCAAACCGGGTGATATTTTAGTGGGTAAAGTCACACCGAAGGGTGAAACGCAACTTACACCAGAAGAAAAATTACTACGTGCAATTTTTGGTGAGAAAGCGGCTGATGTAAAAGATTCATCATTACGCGTTCCATCGAGTACCTTTGGCACGGTCATCGATGTTCAAGTTTTTACCCGTGACGGTGTAGAAAAAGATGAACGTGCGTTAGCGATTGAGAAAGAAGAGTTAGAAAAAATACGTAACGATCTTAAAGATCGCCACCGTATTGTTGTAGATGATGTATTTGCTCGTTTAGAAAAATCGCTAAATGGAAAAGTGGCTAAAAGTGCACCTGATTTAGCTAAAGGCTCAAAAATTACTAAGGCTTACTTGGCTAAATTAGAGCATGCGGACTGGTTCAATATTAATATGGAAACAGCAGCACTGAATAAGCAGCTAGAACAAGCCTCAGTACAAATTCAACAATACCGCAAAGATATGGATGATGAGTTTGAAGTCAAAAAGGATAAACTGATTTCTGGTCATGATTTGGCGCCTGGTGTGCAACGCATGGTTAAGGTTTTCCTAGCAGTTAAACGACGCATCCAGCCTGGTGATAAAATGGCGGGTCGTCATGGTAATAAAGGTGTTATTTCTAGGATTGTGCCAGTTGAAGATATGCCTTATACGCCAGATGGTCGTCCGGTTGATATCGTATTAAATCCTTTGGGCGTACCGTCTCGAATGAATATTGGACAGGTATTAGAAATCCATTTGGGTTGGGCAGCTAAGGGCTTAGGTCATAAAATTACTGAAATGTTAGAACAACAGAAAGAAGTGGCAGAGCTTCGTGAGTTTTTACATAAAGTATATAACACCAGTGGTAAAAAAGAAGACTTAGATTCATTAACTGATGATGAAATTATTGAGTTAGCAGGCAACTTAAAAGAAGGTGTGCCTATGGCGACGCCGGTATTTGATGGTGCTGAAGAAACCGAAATCAAAGATATGCTTGAGCTAGCTGGTTTGCCACGTAGTGGTCAAGCAAAACTAATTGATGGTTTAACAGGTGAATATTTTGACCGTCCTGTAACCGTTGGTTATATGCATATGTTGAAATTGAATCACTTGGTTGATGACAAAATGCATGCGCGTTCAACAGGGCCATATAGTCTGGTTACACAACAGCCACTGGGTGGTAAAGCACAATTTGGTGGACAACGATTCGGTGAGATGGAGGTATGGGCGCTGCAAGCTTATGGTGCTGCTTATACACTTCAAGAAATGTTAACTGTGAAATCAGATGATGTTCATGGTCGGACCCGAGTGTATAAAAATATTGTGGATGGTGATTATCGGATGGAAGCAGGCATGCCTGAATCCTTCAAGGTATTAACACATGAGATTCGTTCTCTTGGTATTAATATTGATTTAGTTGAAGATGACGAAACTAAATAGACCTTAAAGATAATCTAAACAGCCGTATAGCGGCAGCGGAGAAATAAATATGAAAGATTTGCTTAATTTATTGAAGCAACAGTCTCAGCAAGAAGAATTTGATGCAATTCGAATTGGTTTAGCGTCACCTAAAATGGTACGTTCATGGTC
Source organism: uncultured Methylophaga sp. (assembly GCA_964430395.1). GTDB lineage: Bacteria > Pseudomonadota > Gammaproteobacteria > Nitrosococcales > Methylophagaceae. The sequence continues at coordinate 1,183 of CAYSGK010000078.1, read as the reverse complement.
TTTTGGTGAAGTTAAAAAACCAGAAACGATTAATTACCGCACATTTAAACCTGAGCGTGAAGGTTTGTTTTGTTGCAAAATCTTTGGTCCAGTGAAAGATTACGAATGTTTATGTGGTAAGTACAAGCGCTTAAAACATCGTGGTGTTATCTGTGAAAAATGTGGTGTAGAAGTAACTGTAGCAAAAGTGCGCCGTGAGCGTATGGCACATATCGAGCTTGCTAGCCCCGTTGCCCATATTTGGTTCTTGAAATCATTACCATCACGTATCTCTTTATTCTTAGATATGACATTACGCGATCTTGAACGTGTATTGTATTTTGAAGCATTTATTGTTGTTGATCCGGGGATGACTCCACTCGAAAAAGGCGCATTGTTATCGGATGAAACTTACCTACAAGCTGTAGAAGAGTATGGCGATGAATTTGATGCACGTATGGGTGCAGAAGCGGTACAACAATTATTACGCGATATTGATCTTGTAGCAGAAGTTGAAGTTATTCGTGAAGCAATCGATGCGACCAACTCAGAAACAAAAATTAAGAAGCTAACAAAACGCTTGAAACTAATGGAAGCATTCCAAGACTCCGGCAACAAACCAGAGTGGATGGTGATGGAAGTTTTACCTATCTTACCCCCTGATCTTCGCCCATTAGTGCCGCTTGATGGTGGTCGTTTTGCAACCTCTGATCTCAATGATTTATACCGCCGTGTTATTAACCGTAATAATCGTCTAAAACGTTTATTAGATTTGAATGCACCTGATATTATCGTGCGTAACGAAAAACGCATGTTGCAAGAATCAGTTGATGCCTTATTAGATAATGGACGCCGTGGTCGAGCCATTACAGGCACAAATCGTATGCCATTAAAATCATTGGCAGACATGATAAAAGGTAAGCAAGGTCGTTTCCGTCAAAACTTACTGGGTAAACGTGTTGATTACTCAGGTCGTTCTGTAATCGTGGTTGGACCCTACTTGAAATTACATCAATGTGGTCTACCCAAGAAAATGGCATTGGAATTATTCAAACCATTTATCTACGGTAAATTAGAACGCGCAGGTTTAGCGACAACAATTAAAGCCGCCAAAAAAATGGTTGAGCGTGAAGGCCCTGAAGTATGGGATATTCTTGCTGACGTGATCCGCGAACATCCAATTATGTTAAACCGTGCACCTACA
>CAYSGK010000077.1:0-9362 GCA_964430395.1 uncultured Methylophaga sp. | reverse complement strand
TTGTTTGAAATGTTTTTCCACTTTATAAGCTGCTCTTTGTTTAGGAAGTATTTGTTCAAGGTTTCTGATATCTGTATTGGCATCACGATTTAATGATGTGGTTTTATGGAATTTATCTTTTACGCCATCAAACCATGATGCTACTTTTCTGTAAAAGAAGAAGGCTGCAATGCCTGAAATAACAAATCCACAGGCATAAGCATAGAGATGCTTGATAGGTAAGGCATATGTTTTTTGCCAGAGTGCTTGTGACCATTCAGGTAAAAAGAAATACAGTATTGGTTGAGCAATAATGGTGAGTATGGCAATCAGAAAGAAAAGTGCACCTAGGCCTTTATTCTTCGTTAATACTGACAGAATGAAAAACCAGCCACCTATGATTCCAAATAACCCCCAGAAATTAAAGACGGTTGTCACCCAGTGGTAAAAGCCCAAATCAATGTAATATTCGGCCAGTTGAGGTAATTGGTTAATTTTCATGGTTAGCTCTCCACTGCTGTTGGATTTGTTGTTGAATTCTTTCTTCGGCTAATTGGTTTGATCGTGCTACAGCAAGATCATTTTTATACCTAGCTTCCCGATCAGCTTGCATTTGGATCGCCTTAGCTGGAATAAAGTCACCTGCAAGATAGCTTTTAAGCAGCGTCTGAAAGTACCCCACGGGGTTATTAATATTGTCAATTTGACCTGAAAGCTCATCTAGCAACAATTGGGCAGGCTCATGATTAATTTGAGAGATCAGAGAGGTTATGGATGCTTGGTGTTTACTGCTGAGCTTGGGCGACCAAATAAATTCTGTTGTTGTTGTTTTATTAGTTATTTGTTTACTTGGTTCTGTTTGTTTATTTAGTTCTGTTTGTTTATTTAGTAGTGGGTGATCTGCCATCGACGGCAAATCGCACGACGGTTTTACCGTCGCCGTGTTTTCAGGCTTCGGCTTGTTTCCCTGCTGCGTTACTGAATTAAAATAGCCGTCATACGGTAATTCATAAACAATATATTCAGGAGAAGAAAACTGTCCATGCTCACTTCTGCTCTTCTTTTTGACGATATAGCGATGGTTAATTAATTCTTTTATAATTCGCCTAACTTTATCTCTTCCTGCTGGGCTACTATTTATTAGATGAGCTAGCAGAACTTCCCAATCATCCGGCTTCACTAACAAAAATATAAGTAAGCCTCTTGCTTCCCAGCTGAGGCGTTTATCTTCAGCTGACCAACGATGAATTGGAGTGTAATTATTGACTTTTTCAATTCTGAAAATGGTCGTCGACTTTTCGACGCCGTCCTTTTTGCCATTAGGTTGTGCCCTATTCATCAGCTTCGGCCTCACCATCAATTATTCTCGCAATAGCTTCTGTTTGAAAATAAACGCGTCTGCCAATTTTTCTTTTTGTAGAATTAATCATTCTAGAAATATCAGACTTTGTGTTGAGTGATACTCGGAGACCTTGAGGAGATCTATCCAGTGTTTTTGCCAAGGCCTCTAATGACATTAAAGGGCCATACTCTTCTTGGAGGTAATTCAATGTTGCTGTCATGTTCAATCCTGATTTAATTAGATTGACGCAAATTTAACTTTAATTTACTCTGGTTTCCACGCAACTAAATTCATAATTATTTTGCATAAGGTGCTATATGTCTGGAAGACCCCAGAAAACAAAACTTGATAGGCTAGAGGATAAAATTCGCACAATTGCCTGGTTTAAGTTTGTATTAACAGCATCTCAAACAAAAAATGCTAATCAATTTTCAGAAATTTTTTTAGATAAGACACAAAGAAAATGGAGTAACTATTCAAAAGGACAGTCAACTCCAACAGGCAGAACATTGAAAATTATTGAGAGTATGCTGCCAGGTTCATTAGATATCTTTGAAAATGGAGTTGAAGATAGTTATTTATTTAGAGCTATGTTTGATCATATAGATGATATAACAAATCTTTTCGGCTCAGAAAATGACAGGTTTTGTTGGTTAACTACTGTAATTATTCCTGGTACTGAATTGTGGCAAATAGATGATACTTCTTTAGAAGCAATATTAATTGGATTAGAAAACACACTTATCGAGGACGTTGTTTTCCAAGAAAATCACAATACATTATGCCCTGCATCGTATACAGATTTTTTCACCTGCTGCGTTATTTTATTAAGGTTTACAATTGATCGTGATAAATATCATTCTTATTCATATGTCATTAAATCTTTAGATCTAATTTTTAATTGCATTGAACATAAAGACATTTTAAACCTGCTGGACTCCTATGGAATAAAATACCACTTCCTTGAATGGTTGCATTATTCATTAAATATTTGGATAACGTATAGTAGAACAGGCTCTGTATTTGTTTTCAGTGGTGATTTCCCTTCTTTAAAAGAGTTTAAAAAGAAGCCAAGGATATTTTTAGATAATTATAAAAAATCTCAAGTCATCTGCGAATTATTATATGGTGATGAATCCATCTCACAAGAGCAAGATGATATGCTTAAAATTAAAAGGCTTAAGAAAACCTAACCTCCCTTTAAATATTAACTCTTAAATAATGTACCGTTTTAACATTAAATTCCTGTATTGGCGCACTTTGCCTAGGTGATATATGTTAATCCTCTTTTTGTGCAGAAATTGCATCCAATTCCTCGACCAAGTCTTCAGCTCTAAGATGCGTATATCTTTGCAACATTTGCATAGATTTATGCCCACTGATGGCTGCTACTTTTTGATCACTTAATCCAGCTTCAACAAAGCGACTGACAGCTTCATGCCGAAGATCATGAAAACGAAGGTCTTTCAACCCAATTTCAGCCTTAATTTTTATCCATGTTTTATTAAAATTATATGCTCGACGGTGGCCATCCTTCCCTGGCTCCCCAAAGAAAATAAGATCTGTCTCCACAGGGCGAGTCGGATTAGCCATTGCTTGATGAAAAACTTCAGTAGCTGAAAGAGTTAAAGGTACGGTTCGAGTCTGAGTATTTTTTGTTTCAATAAGCCTTACAATTCTACGATCAAGATCAACTTGCACTTTACGTAACGTCGTGATTTCTGATGATCTCATACCTGTTTCTAATGCTATACGTACAATCCAGTCAAGCATAGGGTTTGAATGTGCTTCTACCGCAGCAAATAAACGCTTTTCTTCTGCTTGGCTGAGCCGCCGCTCACGTCCTGGGCCTGGAGCCGGTCGTCGTATACTTTGAACAGGATTGATTGCAAGCCCAATACCCCACTCTTTTATTGCCACATTGAACATATGCCCTAACAGTGCCAAATCAAGCCGCACAGTATTAGCAGCGCGAGGCTTAGGATCAGGTTTACCATTAGAATCTTTTCTATCTAAGCCAGCCAAGCGCTCATCACGATATTTGGCGATAATTTCAGCTGATAATGCTGCTAGGGAATATTTGCCAAGAGACTGTATTAATGATTTTGATCGGCGTATGTCACTTGCCGCTGATGATGGGCGTTTAGATGGAGATACTTCAACTAGGTATCGATTTAAAGCCGCAGAAACTGTCATTCGTTCTGCTGATCCTCGCTGGATATAAACACCACGAACCATTTCATCTTCAGTGCGCCTTGCCCAATCTTCAGCATCGCGTTTTATTCGGAATGTTTTTGCTGATGTTGGAAATCCCGTCTTTCTTATAACTGCTTTCCATGTTCCTGATGGTGTCTTAACTAGTGTTGCCATAATACCCTCCATACAATGCTATTGTACTCAGGACTGTACTGAATTTGTACTTTCTTAGCAAGAAAAATAAAAAAGCTAGCATTAAACATGCTAACCTTTTGTTTTATATGGTGGGCCTGCAGGGACTTGAACCCCGGACAAAGGGATTATGAGTCCCCTGCTCTAACCAACTGAGCTACAGGCCCATATTCTAATTGTCTAAATCTAAAAAGCTTCTTAGTTGATCTGATCTTGTTGGGTGGCGTAGTTTGCGTAGCGCTTTTGCCTCGATTTGGCGAATACGTTCACGTGTTACATCGAATTGTTTACCCACTTCTTCTAAGGTATGATCAGTGTTCATATCGATGCCAAAACGCATGCGTAATACTTTAGCTTCACGCTCTGTTAAGCCACCAAGAATGCCTTGTGTTGCTTCTCTCAGGCCTTCGTTCATCGCAGAGTCTTGTGGCGATATTACGTTTATATCTTCTACAAAATCGCCTAGGTGCGAATCTTCATCATCACCAATCGGTGTTTCCATCGAAATAGGTTCTTTTGAAATTTTCAGTACCTTACGCACTTTATCCACGGGCATTTCAACTCGTTCCGCTAGTTCATCTGGTGTGGGTTCTCGCCCCATTTCTTGTAGCATTTGACGTGCAATTCGGTTCAGTTTGTTGATTGTTTCAATCATATGTACTGGGATCCGAATTGTACGTGCTTGGTCGGCAATTGATCGTGTGATTGCTTGACGGATCCACCATGTTGCATACGTTGAAAATTTGTAACCACGTTGATATTCAAATTTATCAACCGCTTTCATTAAGCCGATATTGCCTTCTTGGATTAAATCCAGGAATTGTAAACCACGGTTGGTATATTTTTTTGCAATCGAAATAACAAGGCGCAAGTTTGCTTCGACCATTTCTTTTTTGGCACGTCGTGCTTTTGCTTCTGAAATTGACATTTGACGGTTAATTTCTTTAATTTCAGCAATATTAATGCCGCGTTCTTCCGCTAGCTCTGCCAACGTTGATTGAGCCGCTAAAATAGTATCAAGATTTTTCTTAATCGTTGATGAATAGTGTTTTTTTGCGCGGATATGTTTATCCGTCCACTGAAGGTTTACTTCATTGCCTGTAAATGAGTCGATAAAATCACGGCGATTCATTCGGGCAGTATCCACCACAATTTTTGAAATTATGCGTTCTTGCCGGCGGATAATTGCGACGGTATCTCGCATTAAATTATTTAGAAGGTTTAATGCTTTAGGCGTTAATTTAAACTCCATAAACAGGCTAGTAACTTGTTCTTGAGCAGCAGCAAAATTCTCTTCTGTCGCATTTTTTGCATCAGAATAAGCTTTGCGTAAAGCATCAAAGCGTTCTTTCGCTTCTTCTGGATCAGGTCCTACAGGGCCAGTATCTTCTTCCTCATCATCTGCATTATCTGCACCTTTGATTACGGGTGTAGGGATAACAATATCAGCATCAATATCTTCAGGAAGAATAAAACCTTTAATCAAATCATTTAAGCGTAAATCACCCGCTTCAATAGCGTCATATTGTGCTAAAAAGGTAGTGATGCATGGTTCATAAGTTGATAACATGCGTAAGCTTTCACGCAGGCCTGCCTCAATACGTTTTGCGATAACAATTTCGCCTTCACGTGTTAATAGCTCAACCGAGCCCATTTCCCGCATATACATACGCACCGGATCGGTTGTGCGGCCAAACTCACCATCTGAGCTTGCTAATACAGCTGCTGCTTCTTCAGCTGAAACTTCATCATTCGACGTTGCAGCTTCTGCTAAGCGTTCCATTTCATCAGTATCTAGGCCATCTTCATGCACCATGATGCCTAAATCACTAAACATACTGATGATGTCTTCGATTTGATCCGCGTCAATCAGATCTTCAGGCAAGTGGTCGTTGATCTCACCATAAGTAAGGTAACCGCGATCCTTCCCAAGTGCAATAAGCTCTTTAATGCGTGATTGTTGATCTTTCATTGGACCTCTTTTTTCATCGTATGTATTTTACGTAGCCGGACATTATAACGATAAGTCCATAATAATGCACGTTTTTGTTTGCGCAAATTTTAGCTGTTTAAGCTGTTAATTTCTATCCGCTCTTCAGCTGTTAAGTTACTTAAACCCTTTGATACTAAATACGCATGGCGTTGTTCAACCGCTTGTTGCTGCAGTTGCTGAACAATTCCAATTAGCTCATGTTGTAATTTATCAGCACTTAAAGTGAGTGGCTGTTGCACTAATTGGCGCAAATGCCCTTCATGTTGTTCACCCCTAGCGCGCTCTAATAGCATTGCAGTAGTTAGATGTGGGTTCTTGCTTAAAGTTTCAAGCATTTGTACTAAAATATTTAGGCCGGGGCGCTCTAATGTAGCTAGCTTATCGAAAGCGCCTATCCCGGCATAAAGTTCAGGATGTTGCAATAAAATCGTAATTGCCATGCGCACGGGCGAAATAGCCGTTGATGATTTTAACGTCTTTTTACGAATTTTAGCGGTTGTTTCGGCTGGTTTTCCCAGATGTTTGTGCAACATGGCTGCGCTCATATTTGCTTTTTCTGTCAACCGTTGTTCTAGCATGTCACGATACACACCCCTAGGGATCTTCCTAAGATAAGGCTCGGCAATTGCAATTAATCGAGATTGACCATCCATTGAGCTGGTATCAACTTGTGCCTCTAACGTCGCTAAAAAGAAATCTGAATAATTTTGCGCCTGATCAACTAAGGCGTTAAATTGATCTGCACCCTTATGTCTCACAACACTATCGGGATCTTCTCCATCGGGTAAAAACATAAATTTTAATTGATGATTGCCGCCCAATAATGGCATCGCATTTTCTGCTGCTCGCCATGCGGCTTCGCGGCCAGCACGATCACCATCAAAACAAAAAACGAGTTCCGGTGAACTGCGTAATAATTGGCGTAAATGATCAGGTGTAGTTGCCGTGCCTAAGGTTGCCACCGAATTAGTGATGCCATGCTCAGCTAACGCAATAACATCCATATAACCTTCAACAATAATAATCCGCTCTAATTTACGATTAGCTTTACGCGCCTGAAACAAGCCATAAAGTTCATTACCTTTGTGAAAAAGCGGTGTTTCAGGTGAGTTTAAATATTTCGGAGTACTGTCATCTAATACACGACCGCCAAAACCAACAACTCTACCACGACGATCACGGATCGGGAACATAATACGATTGCGGAAGCGATCATACTGGCGACCCTTATCATTGCTACTTAATAAACCCACTTCATCTAACTGCTTACGCGTTTGCTCATTTGCGCCGAACGTTTCGAGAATATTATCCCAACCATCAGGTGCCATACCAATATTGAAGTGTTCAATGATCTGTGCTGAAAGACCGCGTTGCTCTAAATAATTTACAAAGGCGGTTTTTTGCGGATGATTTTGTAGCTGGTGAACATAATACTGGCTAACTTTGTCCATTAAATCATACATATTCTGCTTTGAAGGTTGTGCGGCAGCAAAGCTGGTTGTCGGTACCGTCATACCAACTAAATCCGCCAGCTCCTGAATAGATTCAGGGAAGCTCATTTGATCGTATTCCATCAAAAAACCAATCGCTGTACCATGTGCGCCGCAACCAAAACAGTGATAAAACTGTTTATCTGGACTTACTGTAAATGAGGGCGTTTTTTCATTGTGGAATGGGCAGCAGGCTTGTAGATTTTTGCCGGCCTTTTTTAATGGTACCCGAGCATCAACCACATCAACAATATCAATACGTGTTAATAAGTCATCAATAAATTGTGGAGGAATTTGACCGGCCATATGATAATAATATCCGGTTGTAGATTTTAAACAAGCCCAGCCAGAAAAGCTGGACTATATTTATGCTGTAAGCGCAGCCTTAACAAGACCGCTGACTGGGCCCATATCTGCTCGCCCTTGTAATACTGGGCGTAATGCATTCATTACTGCACCCATATCGCGCGGGCTAGATGCGCCCGACTCGGCAATGGCCGCTTTAATTGCTTCAGCTACTTCATCGTCGGTCATAGCCGTTGGCATAAACTCTTCGATAATGGCTAGTTCAGCAATTTCAATAGCGGCTAGATCATCACGGCCTGCTTCTTCAAACTGGCTTAATGAATCACGACGCTGTTTACACATCTTAGTCAAAACTGCGATGATTTCATCATCCGCTAGATCAACACGCTTATCGACTTCAATTTGTTTAATTGATGCGGTGATTTGGCGCAAAGTTGCAAGACGATCTTTTTCCTTAGCGCGCATAGCGGCTTTGACATTGTCTTGAATTAAGGCCTTTAAAGGACTAGATGCTTGGGGCATTATTATCGTCTATCTTAGTACATGCGAACGCGACGAGCGCTTTCACGAGATACTTTCTTTTGATGACGTTTAACGGCAGCTGCAGCAGCGCGTTTGCGTACTGTAGTTGGTTTTTCGTATTGCTCACGAGCGCGTGCTTCTGCTACTGTTCCTGCTTTTTCACAAGCACGCTTAAAGCGACGTAGAGCGATATCAAATGGTTCGTTTTCTTTTATGCGAACTGATGGCATTAATATATTCCTAAAACATTTACTTAAAAGAGCCGGTAATTGTACGAAATATTGATAGAAAAGCAAAGAGTTAGATCACTTTTCTTTCAAAAAAGGCATAATAGTCGCCTTAATTGATGTTTTTTAGGCACAGAAATATGCTTGTTTTGGGGATTGAATCATCCTGTGATGAAACTGGAATTGCGCTCTATGATAGCGAAAAAGGCTTGCTTGCGCATGCACTTTATAGCCAAATTGAGCTTCATGCCGAATACGGTGGCGTTGTTCCCGAATTGGCATCGCGTGATCACATCCGCAAAACATTGCCGTTAATTGATGATGTATTAAATAAAGCGAAGCTTCGCCGCACCGATATTGATGCTGTCGCCTACACCGCCGGCCCCGGTTTGGTAGGCGCATTATTAGTCGGTTGCGCTATTGGGCGTAGCTTTGCTTGGGCGCTAGATATTCCTGCGCAGGCCATTAACCATATGGAAGGCCACCTACTGTCACCCCTATTAGAAGAAAACCCGCCTAACTTCCCATTTGTATCACTACTGGTTTCTGGCGGCCATACTTTATTAGTTGACGTGCAAGGCGTTGGCGAATATAAACTGCTCGGCGAATCAATAGATGATGCCGTAGGTGAAGCCTTTGATAAAACAGCAAAAATGATCGGGCTAGATTATCCCGGCGGACCTATTCTTGCTGCTTTAGCTGAAAAAGGAATACCGGATAAATACCTATTTCCTCGCCCCATGACCAATCGCCCCGGCTTAGACTTTAGTTTTAGTGGACTAAAAACATTTGCGATGAATACTTGGAAAGCTAGCGAGCAAACCGAACAAGATAAAGCGGATATATGCCTAGCTTTTCAAACGGCTGCCGTTGAAACCTTAGCGATAAAATGCAAGCGCGCGCTGAAAGAAACAGGGCATAAAACATTGGTGGTGGCCGGAGGTGTAAGCGCGAATAAAGCCTTACGCGCACGCTTAGATTCCATTTCACAGCTGAATACCTACTATCCGCGCCCTGAGTTTTGTAGTGATAACGGTGCAATGATTGCCTTTGCAGGAGCGATGCGTCAAGCGGCTATGGTGAAACAAGATACGCCTACTTTTTCAGCTAGACCT
>CAYSGK010000076.1:0-9380 GCA_964430395.1 uncultured Methylophaga sp. | reverse complement strand
TAGATCGGATAAGCAATAGCGTCATTCGACCTATAAATAGCTACCCAAAAAGTATCATTGGCCTTTGCCATCCTCTCCCTGCTAAATCAACTTTAATTTTAACTAGAATGGCGTATTTAATCTTTATTTATCAATTAGATGAACGTCTATATTCATCCATCTCATTAAAGTTTAAATAACGATAAATATCATCTGACATAGGCTCAATACCTGCTACTTTTTGTTGGTATTCCTCAACAGTTGGCAATCGCCCCATGCTCGCGACCACAGCAGCAAGTTCAGCAGATGACAAATACACATTAGCCCCATTACCTAAACGATTGGGGAAGTTACGTGTTGACGTTGATACCACCGTTGCATTATCAGCAACACGTGCTTGGTTACCCATACACAAGGAACAACCTGGTGTTTCTGTTCGTGCCCCTACTCGACCGAAGGTACTGTAAACGCCTTCTTCTTGTAATTGATGGGCATCCATTTTTGTCGGTGGTGCAATCCATAATTTCGTCGGTAAATTGCCCATATTCTCAAGCACTTTACCTGCCGCACGGTAATGACCAATATTAGTCATACATGAACCAATAAAGACTTCATCAATCTCTGTGCCCGCTAATTCTGAGAGAGGTTTAATATCATCAGGATCATTTGGACATGCTAATAATGGCTCGGTAATTTCATTCAAATCAATTTCTATGATTTCTGCATATTCAGCATCAGCATCACGTTCCATTAATTGTGGATCTGCTAACCACGCTTTCATACTGTCAATGCGGCGCTGTAAGGTACGTTTATCTTCATAGCCTTCATCAATCATCCAGCCTAATAAAGAGATATTAGAGTTCAAGAATTCGATAATAGGTTCTTTATTTAAATGGACCGTACACCCATTCGCACTACGCTCTGCTGACGCATCAGATAATTCAAAGGCTTGTTCTACTTTAAGATCAGGTAAGCCTTCAATTTCTAATACACGGCCATTAAAGATATTTTTCTTACCTTTTTTCTCAACCGTTAATAATCCACTTTGAATCGCCGCATATGGAATCGCATTGACCAAATCTCGCAAGGTAATACCCGCTTGCATTTCACCTTTGAAGCGGATTAAGACTGACTCCGGCATATCGAGTGGCATCACACCTAACGCAGCACCAAATGCGACTAAGCCTGAGCCAGCAGGGAAACTAATACCAATGGGGAAACGGGTATGTGAATCACCACCAGTACCCACTGTATCAGGTAAGATCATACGGTTTAACCATGAATGGATCACGCCATCGCCAGGGCGCAAAGAAACCCCTGCACGTGTACTAATAAAATCAGGTAATGAATGCTGCAATGTGATGTCAACAGGTTTTGGATAGGCGGCAGTATGACAAAAAGACTGCATCACTAAATCAGCTGAGAAACCTAAACAAGCAAGTTCTTTTAATTCATCCCGCGTCATTGCTCCAGTAGTATCTTGTGATCCTACCGTCGTTACTTTCGGTTCACAGTATGTGCCAGGGCGCACGCCGTCAACACCACAAGCCTTACCAACCATCTTCTGCGCTAAAGTAAAACCTTTACCCGTATCAGCAGGTGCAACTGGGCGTACAAATATATCAGAAGGATCTAAACCTAATGTTTCACGCGCTTTGTCGGTTAAACCACGACCAATAATCAAGGGAATACGACCGCCAGCACGGACTTCATCTGCTAGCGTAGTTGGACGTAGTTCAAAGCTAGAAATCGTGTCGCCTGCGTCATTGGTGATCTTGCCATCAAAAGGATAAATGGTAATCACATCACCAGTATTGAACGCTGATACATCACATTCAATTGGTAAGGCACCTGAATCTTCGGCTGTATTATAGAAAATAGGCGCAATATTGCCACCCAAAATCACACCACCTTGGCGTTTATTGGGCACAAAATCAATATCGTCACCCATATGCCAAAGAACAGAATTAATGGCAGATTTTCGAGATGATCCCGTTCCCACCACATCGCCAACATACACTAATGGGTGACCTTTTTTCTTTAATTCAGCAATATCATCTATAGGGGAATCCATCGTATTGATCAACATCGCTTTTGCATGTAATGGAATATCGGGGCGACTCCACGCCTCGGTCGCAGGTGATAAATCATCGGTATTGGTTTCACCCGCTACTTTGAATACGGTTAGCGTTATGCTTGTCGCTAATGCAGGTTTAGCAGTAAACCATTCCGCATCGGCCCATGACTGAACAACGCGTTTGGCATAGTCATTTGTTGCCGATTTCTCAACCACATCGTGATAGGCATCATAAACAAGCAAAGTATGTGATAAAGCTGCTTCTGCTGTGGCAGCCGTATCATCATTATCTAATAAATCAATTAATGGCTGAATATTGTAACCACCACGCATCGTGCCTAATAACTCTGTCGCTTTAACTGCATCAATCAAAGCGCATGATGTCTCACCCTTTGCTACATCCGCTAAAAAACCAGCCTTAACATATGCCGCTTGATCTACACCGGGCGGCACACGATCAACCAATAATGCTAATAATTGCTCAGTCGGTTCTGCTTTAAGCAGTTCAACTAAGGACGATACTTGTTCTGCATCTAAGGGTAAAGGTGGCAAACCTTCTTTAGCTCGTTGTTCGACATGTTTAAGATAGTCATTCAGCACGCAATTCTCTCCAGTTTCAATCTTTAATCGGTCATTTTAACATGCTCTCCGAATAGAACCGTGGATCTGATATAATTTCTTTTAATTATTTTGCTTATCTTTTTGGAGTTTTCGTGGAAGCCAATCTTACTTCACTCACTGCTATATCCCCTGTTGATGGTCGCTATGCCGATAAAACTAAGGCTTTGCGTCCTTATTTTAGTGAATATGGCTTATTGCGTGCCCGTGTTGAAGTTGAAGTACGATGGTTGCATCTATTAGGTGCAAATGCGGATATTACTGAAGTACCTAAATTAAGTGAGCATGCAGAGCAACTACTTAACGAAATGCTAACTAATTTTTCAGTTGAAGATGCAGCTGAAATCAAAGAAATAGAGCGCGAAACAAATCACGATGTTAAGGCTGTTGAATATTTCATTAAACGTAAATTTAAAGCCAATGCTGAACTCGATGCGATAAGCGAGTTCGTTCACTTTGCTTGTACCTCTGAAGATATCAATAATACGTCTTATGGCATTATGCTTAAAAATGCGCGTGACGATATTATTTTGCCCGAAATGGATACCTTAATAGGTGCTATTCGTAAAATTGCCATTGAACATGCTGAAACACCGATGATGTCACGCACACATGGTCAACCTGCTTCACCGACAACCTTGGGCAAAGAAATGGCGAATGTTGTTCATCGTTTAGAAAAACAACGTACACAGGTTGCAGCAGTATTGCTTTATGGAAAAATGAATGGTGCTGTCGGTAACTATAATGCCCATTTGTCTGCCTACCCTGATGTAGATTGGCCGATGATGGCTGATGCCTTTGTAACGGGTTTGGGCTTGCAGTGGAATAAATACACCACACAAATTGAACCGCATGATTATATGGCGGAGTTATTCCAAGCGACTATGCGTTTTAATACCGTGTTAATTGATTTTTGTCGTGATGTTTGGGGTTATATCTCGATTGGTCACTTCAAACAAAAAACGATTAAGGGTGAAATTGGTTCTTCTACCATGCCACACAAAGTAAACCCAATTGATTTTGAAAATGCAGAGGGTAACCTTGGTTTAGCGAATGCAATGTTTGATCATTTAGCGATTAAACTGCCTATTTCTCGTTGGCAGCGTGATTTAACAGACTCAACCGTATTGCGTAATGTCGGTGTTGGTTTCTCATATTCTATTTTAGCGTATAGCTCTGCATTAAAAGGGATCAGCAAGCTCGATCCTAACCCGCAATCAATGGCTGATGATCTTGATGCAAACTGGGAAGTTTTGGCTGAACCTATTCAAACCGTAATGCGTCGATACGGTATTGAAAACCCTTATGAGAAACTAAAAGATCTCACTCGTGGTCAACGTGTTAATGAGCAAATATTGCTTGAATTTATTGAGGGTTTAGAATTGCCTGAACAAGCAAAAATAACATTACGAAAATTAACGCCTGCAAACTATATCGGTAATGCAGCGGAACAGGCGCGTAACTGCTAACGATACTTGCTATGGAAAATTTTCCTAATAATAGCCATAAATCAGAGCGCATTCGCTTTGATGGTCGAGATGAGGCTATTCCTCTTGTGATTGAATTAGCACAGCAAGCTAAGCATCGTATATGTATTTTAGGTCGAAATATTGATCACGTTCTTTTTGATAACTCTGACTTTATTGAGTGTGCAAGCCGTTTAGCACGGCGTAGCCCACGTTCAGAAATACAAATTATTGCACAAACCACTAAAGCCAATATGCAACAAGGCCACCGTTTAATAGATCTTGCACAGCACTTAACAAGTGATATTCATATTCGTAATCCTGAGAAACAGGAACAAACCATCCAACATACTTGGTTTTTAGTTGATGATTTTGCCTATTTAATCTGCCCTCGGTCAACGCAATATACTGGATTTGCCAATCGATATGACCGCCTAGAAGTGCGCGAGCTCTATCTTCAATTTAATGATCTATGGCAACATAGCAAGGCTGATAGATCGATCAGGAGGTTAACAATATGAAAAAACTATTATTTTGTATTTGTATTAGTCTTTTTAGTAGCATATTGATAGCAGAGGATAGAATTGAAACCATTCAGCTTAATCACCGGCTTGCCAGCGAGGTTTTACCTGAGGTTCAAGCATTTTTACCGAAACAAGCCTCTGCTCGTGCATTTAATGACTTTATTATTCTACATGCTGATAGCAAAACTATTAAGCAAATAAAACAACTCATCAGTCAACTAGATACGCCAATACAACGGTTAAAAATCAGTGTAGTAAGAACAGATAAACGACTAGCTAAACAAAATGGTCAACATATTTCAGGTCACGTTTCTGTAGTAGATGATGATGTTGATGTTGGGGTGGTCGCGAGTAAATGGTCGACCAAAAATTCCAGAAATAAAGACCAATATTTTCAAGCGCAAGGTATTGCAAATACCCCTATTTCAATAATGATGGGAGAAAATATTCCCCAACAAGAGCAATATTTAATATTAAGCTCAAATGGTGATCTGGCAGTTCAAAATACCACTCATTATATTAATATAAATAATGGCTTCAAAGCTGTTGCCCAAGTACTCCCTAATCATCAAGTTACCGTTGATATTTATCCTATATTCGGCCATTTTTCACAACAAACAGGCATCGTAGAAAGAAGTAATATAGTAAGTAGTATTTCTGGTGAAGAAGGTGTGTGGATTTTGCTCGGAGAAACCAATAACGGCAAAAATATAGATCAATATGGTACAACAAGTTACCATAGCCATGAACAGCACCAACAAAATATCTACTTGAAAATAGAGCAGTTACTGTAACCCCTTCTTCACAAGAGTCTTTATGAATATAAAACAAGCTATTATTGAACGCCGAAGCGTTAAGCACTTTGATCCTGAACATAGTATGACGGATGCGGAAGTAAACGAATTAATGGAGTATGCAATCCTCTCTCCAACGGCATTTAATATTCAGCATTGGCGTTTTATTCGCGTGCAAGATAAAGAGAAACGAAAACGTATCCAAGAGGCAAGTTGGGGGCAAGTACAAGTCACCGAAGCATCATTGTTACTGGTATTATGCGCCGATCTGAATGCATGGGAAAAGCAACCCGAACGCTACTGGAAAAATGCACCGCAAGATGTTCAAGATTTTCTATTACCTGCAATTGAAAGTTACTATACAAATCATCACCAAGCTCAGCGTGATGAATGCTTTCGTTCAAGTAGCATAGCCGCAATGAACATCATGTTAATGGCGAAAGAGCTAGGCTATGATAGTTGCCCAATGGATGGTTTTGATTTTGATGAAGTGGCTAAAATTATAAACCTACCACATGATCATATCATCACGATGATGATTACTATTGGTAAAAAGACTGAAGATGCCCGCCCTCGTGGAGGCCAGCTCGATCTAGAAGAAGTGTTCTTAACTGATAGTTTTTAATAGGCTAAAGAGTCGGTGGAAGTGCCTCTTCTACTGCATTTCTACCTTTACGTTTAGCCATATATAATGCGCGGTCTGCACGTTGCAAAAAGCTATCAATGCCTTCTGATGGAAAATAACGTGCTACCCCAAATGACATAGTGATAGTGCCTAATGATTCTCGAGTATCTTTGCGTTGCATACGTTTGGCCGCTATTTCCGCCCGTATATTTTCAGCTAATCGTTTTGCATTATCAGCGCTGGTATTCAATAGTACAATAGCAAATTCTTCACCACCATATCGAGCAACGAGATCACGGCCTTTCACGGCTCCTTTTAAGGTATTAGCAACAACTCTTAATACTTGGTCGCCTACTAAATGACCATGTTTATCATTTATTTTCTTAAATAAATCTAAATCGGAAAAAATAATACACAACTCTACATTATTACTATCCGCATCACGCGTCGCTTTTTCCAATACCTCATCCAGTGCTTTTCGATTAGCTAACTTTGTTAATGTATCAGTTTTTGCTTCACGTCTTGCTGTGTCAAGATCCTTTTTCAAATCATGCATTTCAGCCATTGTCGTATTTAGGCGTTCTGATAAAAGTTCACTGGTAGATACGGCTGAACGTGTTTCTTCTAACACCTCATCAATCACACCGCGCACTTCTTCTTGCTTCATATCGGGGTGAAATTTGTCAATAATGTCGGATAGATTAGAACTGGTTTTCTGTGATGATGTCACACCAGAAGAAACAAAAGTAAGCACTTCAGCCAAAACACGTCTTAAATCTTGGCGCATTTCTAATAGTGCGGCTTGATCCTGTTCGCGATCAAAAAATTTCTGATACAACTCACTGCTTTGCTTTTCAGTAAGACGTTCATTATTGTCGATATTACTATCTACAGCATGCTTTAATGCTTCATTATTACCTGAAACATATTCATACCACACAGCATAGTTTGCTGGTGTCATCGCAATGCCATGTTTTTTCATAAGCGGCAGCGCTAAACGCATATATTCTGCTGCTTGATCGTGATATTCGCTATATTCCATTTACCCTATTTCCAATTAATAATATTTATTATTTTTTACGACCTGCTACTTTTAAACGTAATGCATTAAGCTTAATAAAGCCTTCAGCATCCTTTTGATTATACGCACCATTATCATCTTCAAACGTGGCTATTGCTTCATCAAATAAACTATCTGTTTCTGAGGCTCGTCCTACTACCGTTACATTGCCTTTATATAGTTTAACTCTTACTTTACCATTTACTGTTTGTTGCGATTTATCAATCATAGCTTGCAACATTTCACGCTCAGGCGACCACCAATAACCGTTATAAATCAAGCTAGCATAACGAGGCATAAATTCATCTTTAAGATGCGCCGCTTCACGATCAACCGTAATCGATTCAATTGCTCGATGAGCAGGGATCATTATAGTCCCGGCTGGTGTTTCATAACAACCTCGCGCTTTCATGCCTACATATCGATTCTCAACAATATCCAAACGACCGATACCATTTGCCCCACCCACCTTATTTAAATACTCCATTACGGTGGCCGGAGTCATTGTCTTACCATCTATAGCGACAATATCGCCTTTTTCATAAGTTAATTCTATATAAGTAGGTGTATCAGGTGCATTTTCTGGTGAAACACTCCATCGCCACATTGATTCTTCAGGTTCTATCCATGGATCTTCCAGTATATCGCCTTCATATGAAATATGAAGTAAATTTGCATCCATTGAATAAGGTGATTTCTTACCACGTTTCATTTCAACGGAGATGCCATGTTTCTCAGCATAATCAAGCAGACTTTGACGAGAGTTTAGATCCCATTCACGCCACGGTGCAATCACCTGAATTTCTGGGCTTAATGCATATGCACCTAGCTCGAAGCGTACTTGATCGTTGCCTTTACCTGTTGCACCATGAGATATAGCCTGTGCACCCACTTCTGCGGCAATTTCAACTAAGCGTTTCGCTATTAAAGGCCGGGCAATTGATGTACCTAATAAATATTCACCTTCATAAATTGCATTAGCACGAAACATCGGGAAGACATAATTACGAGCAAATTCTTCGCGTAAATCTTCAATGTAGATCTCTTTAATACCCATCGCCTGTGCTTTAGCACGTGCCGGCTCAACTTCTTCACCTTGACCAATGTCGGCTGTAAATGTCACCACTTCACAATCATAAGTATCTTGTAACCATTTCAAAATAATTGAAGTGTCAAGGCCGCCCGAATAGGCGAGAACGACTTTATTGATCTTATTCTTGTTCTGGGACATAAGCGTGTTAATTCCTGTAAAAACTTTAATATTCAAATAGTTCGGCTATTATATCAAATACCACGTGTTGCTATCACTTCTTTAACAGCATTCCTGCCATTTGCTTTGCAGCTTATTCGCCGCGGTGCATCAAGGTAGTTTAATTTAAAGCCAAGTTTTTTATATAATGCAATAATTCGATCTGTTGCCTGATTGGATATCACGACAGGACCATTGTGATCAACCAACCATTGCGCAAGTCTAACTTGATCTTTCCAATCAAAACCTTGCTGTGCATATTGCCGAAACGGTACATCATATGGAGGATCAGCGTAGATAAAATCATCTTTGTTTACGTCTAATTCAGCAAAATCTTTATTACTAAATTCCCAGCTAGCTAATACAGATTGATACTGCGTGAAATCAGTCTGATAGTTGATAGTCTTATACCGTCCAAAAGGCACATTGTAACCGCCTGATTTGTTAAAGCGACAGAGACCGTTATAGCCTGTTCTATTAAGATAATAAAATAATTGTGCTGTAATATTTTTTGATTCACCTAGCAAGTTTAAGCGGTTGAATTCAGCGCGCTGTCGATAATATGTTGCTTCGTCGTTATCAAGAGAAATATCTAACTTTAAACCTTGTTGAATTTGCTGATAGAAATTGATCACTGCAAAATTCACATCATTTAATAATGCGTTTTCCGCTTGCAAACCTAGTGCAACTGACAATCCACCGCAAAATGGCTCAACCAAACGTAAATCAGAATGTTTTGACCAGAGTTTCTCTAGTGTTGGAATAAGCCAACGCTTGCCCCCCGCCCATTTTAGGGGGGGGGGTAGTGGCGCTACTTTTTCACTCATAGTAATTTGCCACAGTTAACGCTGCTAAAGCGGAAAAGATGAATCATGCAGAGATTGCTATTTAGAGTGTAGTGTTTTGCGTGGAGGCATTAAATCAGTAATACTACCTTCTGCCATTTCTGCGGCAAACCCTAATGTTTCAGATAATGTTGGATGAGGGT
>CAYSGK010000075.1:0-9442 GCA_964430395.1 uncultured Methylophaga sp. | reverse complement strand
GGAGATAAATGACTAATTCTGCGACTTTATGCCTAGAATAGTATGGCTTCTTCTCCTGCTGAATTCTGCAGATTGAATGGTCACGGGTATACATATGAATGCATATATTTATAAAAGCCGAAAAAAAGATGAACTCTATCTTTATATCGCTAACAAAGATGATTTTTCAGAGGTGCCACAGGCTCTTTACGATTCTATGGGCAAAGAGCCTATTTTCGTAATGGAAATCGAACTCAGTGCCGATCGGAAATTGGCCCGGGAAAATATCGAAACAGTGATGAAAAATTTAACAGAACAAGGATTTCATGTGCAAATCCCACCTCCGGTATTAAATGTCACTAATTTTAAAGAACCCACAAATTATGTTAACTAAGCGAAACGCTGTTTAGCTTTCTTTCTTATGCATTAGTTAATTTACCAAGATATCGCTTAGACTTAGATGGCTTAAGCTGTTGTAAGTCAACCAAGACTAAACCATCAATACATTGGCCAAAATTTTCATCAATATTAAAATCGGGGCACTGTTTGCACAAGGCATTAAAACAGCTTATCCTATATCAGCAAAGCGTTTACAAAAGCAATGGGCATTATGTTAGTTAGGATCAGAACAATCATAACTTGAGCAAACAACAATATGAAAAACTCAGGATTTACCCTAGTTGAGCTAGTGATGGTAATTGTTATACTTGGTATTTTAGCGGCTATAGCATTACCTAAATTTATCGATCTTCAACGCGAGGCAAATATTGCTGCACTCGATGCGGCCCAAGGTGCCGTAGCGTCAGCAATGAATATAGTTCATGCCCAAGCAGTTATTGAAGGCAAAGATACAACAGGACCGACAACTATCGTTAATGGCGGTATTGTTTATGCTCAGACAGTTCAAATAGATGGGGTTGATATTGCGGTACATTATGGCTATCCGCAGGATAATGCCATTACTTTTGTTGCTGGACTATCGATGCCACCCTTTCGACGCGTGCTTGATACAACAATACCCAATGTCAATGCAAGTGCTATCATCTATGATGACAGGCTGAATCCAAACTGTTTATTCCGATATGTGGAGGCCACTGCTACCACACCAGCACGTGTATTCAGAAATGATCCTGAAGATATAGCAGGATGCTGACACACTATCAATTCTTTTCAATAAGTGTCTTAGTAAGATAGCGCTTTGCTTTCGCCGGTTTAAGTAGTTCTAAATCTACCATTACTAAACCATCAATACATTGGCCAAAATTTTCATCAATATTAAAATCAATAAATCTCACCCCACCCATCTCACATAAATCTGCATATTGCTTGTATAAAGTAGGTATAGACACATTCATATGAACAAGTTTCTCACGCATAGCTTTATAGTCTTGCATATAATCTAAGCCTGTAATAACGTGATTAACCTGATGCTGTATAGTGCCTTCAGCATAGTACGGATTGCGTGCCTCAGCTAAGCCTTCATTATCATTAAAGTAGCTACCATAGAAATTAACAATTAAAGCCTTTGCAAATTCAGGATAATTATTACTTAAGCTTACTGGACCAAATAAATAACGAATCGTAGGATATTTTTTCAAATAAGCGCCAATGCCATACCATAGATAATCTAGGCTTCGCTTGCCCCAATATTTTGGGTTTACAAAGCTACGTCCTAGCTCAATGCTCTGTTCAAAATACGGTGCCATTTTTTCATTATCGTAAACAAATAATTCTTGGCTATAAACCCCTATACTATCCGGCTGGGATAACAGATGTTTGACCTCGCCTATTCGATATGCGCCGGCTATTTCCAGATCATTCTCATCCCATAAAACTAAGTGTTTATAGTTACGGTCATAGCGATCTAAATCACTTTTTTTCCCTGTACCTTCGCCAACTTTTCGAAAACTAATTTCTCTAAGTCGGCCAATTTCATTCATTACAGCTGAATCTGTTTTATAATCAAATAGTACAATTGACTTACCATCGGCTGTTTTGCCTAATAATTCTGCTGAATCTAATTCTTTTTTTATCTTACGTCGATCTTGGGGATGTAGAATTGTTTTTTCAGTAATAAATAAAGGTGATTTATTCTTAGCTAAACGATATAGATGCCTTTTCAATAACTTTACTTTCTCTTTTTTAATAAGAGGCAACTGTTCAATCTTTTTATAAGCAATTGGCTCACCCACTCTAAAAGTAATTGTTTTTGAGTTTTTATTAAAAATTTCATGGGCTAACAATAAGCTTGATAGTGGTTTGTAGACAAATGAGCTACTATAAAATAAAGATGAATTTCTAGCACCTATAAATACTGGCAAAATTGGAGAACCTGTTTTTTTTGCAAAACGTAAAAAGCCCGTTGACCACTTAGTATCGCGAATACCATTGGGTCTAATTCTAGAGACTTCTCCTGCGGGAAAGACAATTACTGCCTCTTCCTTATTTAAGCTTTCCACAATATCAGAGATATTATTTTTACACGTTGATTTATTGATATTATCAACGGGCAGTAATAAATTTTTGACTGACTTAAAATGCATTAGAAGATCATTCACAACAATCTTAACATCACGTCTTACTTCGCTGACTAGCTTAAGTAATGCAAGCCCATCCAAAGCACCAAGTGGGTGATTTGCTATAATAACTACTCGACCCGTAGCAGGAATATTTTTTTGGTCACGATGTGAAATGGAATAGCTAAAATTAAAATGTTCTAGCACTTGATCGATAAAATCAATGCCTTCTAGATCTTGATATTGTTCTAAAAATTGATTGATATCTTGTTCATGGCTTAATTTTCGGGCTATATTCAATGCTGGTTTTTTTATCCATGGGCTTTTATATTCAAAACGTGGAAATTTTTCCTGAATTGCTTGCTCAACATTTAACATTGTTTTACCTCACTATTTATCATTACAGCAAGCTTAAAACAACGATGTTACATATTTATAACAGCTAGGTTACAATTCTATTACCCATAATCATAATACCGAGGAAACTATGGAAAGCAATAAAATGAGCCTAACAATCAAAGTATTACTTGGCATGGCTTTAGGTATTATTGTTGGCTTAGCCATTAATCTCACTGGCTATAATGCCCCCGGAACATTTATTAATGACCATATTGTTAATGGATTGTTTTATGTAATTGGCACAATGTTTATTAACGCATTAAAAATGCTGGTTGTACCGCTTGTTTTTTTCTCACTTATTTGTGGTGTATGCGGTATCGGTGATATTCGAATGTTGGGTCGGGTGGGAGGAAAATCTTTTGCACTTTATATGATGACCACAGCGATCGCTATCGCCACAGCTATTTTTATAGCGGCATTCTTTGGTATTGGTCAAGGCATGGAGCAATCTACTAATACTGTATTTGTAGCCAAAGCATCCCCTCCACTTTCGCAAGTGCTTATCGATATTATCCCTAAAAACCCTATTCATGCAATGGCAAATGGCGATATGTTACCACTTATTTTCTTCTCTATTTTATTAGGGGTGAGCATGTTGCTAGTAGGAAGAAAGGCTAAAGGTTTCGTTGAAGGTGCGGAAGTAGCCAACGAGATCATGATGAAAATGGTCACTATTATTATGTCCGTTGCACCTTATGCCGTTTTTACTTTAATTGCTAAGTCTATTGCAGAATTAGGTCTTGATCTATTAGCATCATTGGCAGCTTATGCCACTGTACTAGTCGGTGTTTTATTGTTCCATTTATTTGTCACATTAATGATTGTGCTTAATGTTTTTTCTGGCTTAAGCCCTACTATTTTTCTTAAAAAAATCAGAAATGCACAGGTTTTTGCCTTTAGCACAGCAAGTTCAAATGCCACAATTCCTGTCACCATGAAAACGGTAACTGAACGAATGGGGGTAGACAACTCTGTTGCCTCCTTCACTGTTCCTTTTGGCGCAACTATCAATATGGATGGAACGGCTATTATGCAAGGTGTAGCAACTGTATTTATAGCTAATGTCTATGGTATTGATTTAGGACTTAGTGGCTATTTAATCGTGATAATTATGTCTGTACTAGCCTCTATTGGTACAGCAGGCGTACCCGGTGTGGGCTTAATCATGCTTTCAATGGTCTTTACTCAGGTTGGCCTGCCAATAGAAGGTATTGGACTGATTTTAGGCATAGATCGCCTGATGGATATGATTCGAACAGCCGTTAATATTTCAGGCGATGCTGTTGTTTCTAATATCGTAGCAAAAAGTGAAGGTAAACTGGATTTATCGATTTATCAAAATCCTAACGCAGGAAGCACAAACAAGAGTAATTTGCATATTGATGACACTACTAAAAAAGAGCTCTCTGAAGCTATTCAGAAAACTCATAACCGTACTGTTTAGTTAACCTGAATCTGGATAGTTAGATATTAGGCCGCTTGCACAGGAATCGCGTGGCGAGTGTTAATGATTTTATTATTTTCATCTAAATAAACCAATGTAGGTTTAAATTTAGCGACTTCTTTTTCATCTAATGTTGTATAAGCACAAATAATAATACGATCACCAGGTGTAGCCTTGTGTGCCGCTGCACCATTAACAGAAATTATATTAGAACCCGCTTCTGCACGGATTGCATACGTTGTAAAACGTTCTCCATTAGCCACATTATAAATATGGATCTGTTCATATTCATGAATACCCGCTGCTTCCAGCAAATGACTATCAATCGCACACGAGCCTTCATACTCAAGTTCTGAGTGTGTAACACAAGCACGATGTAATTTGGTTTTAAGTAATGTCAGTTGCATATTTCATGCTATTTGGTAGTTAATTGTGGGTATATTATCGCATTTTTATGGCAATTCAATCAAATTAGACTGCTAATTAGAGCTAAGATCACAAGCAATATTGTCTATCAATCTTGCCTTACCTAATCGAGCTGCCAAGAGGATTCTCAATGCCTTATCTGACTGTTTTGCTAGCTCTAAGTTCCCTGCTTGCCTAATCTCAACATAGTCGGGGTCAAAGCCTAAATTTTGTAATTCTTCCCGCGCTTTTTGCTCTAGAATCGCAAATTTCGACTCGCCTTTTTCAAGCTTTGTCTTAATGTCATTCAATATTCGATAAAGTGATGCTGCCTGATTTCGCTGTTGCGGTGTTAAATATTGATTTCGGGAGCTCATAGCCAAGCCATTTTGCTCGCGGAATGTAGGTAAACCGATAATTTTGATCGGTATATTGAGCTCTACAACCATTTTTTTGATAAGCAATAATTGCTGATAGTCTTTTTCTCCAAATACTGCAATATCGGCACGTACCATATTAAAGAGCTTAGCCACAACAGTAGCCACACCATCAAAATGTCCTGGGCGCGAACGACCACATAATTTATCGTCCATGCCAGGTACGGTAATAATCGTATGTTTGTCCATTCCATCTGGATACATAGTTTCAGCACTTGGCGTAAAAACTAAATCACATTCAACCGATGTAAGTTGTTGTATATCCTGATCTAGCGTACGCGGATAAACAGACAAATCGGCTTTATCATCAAACTGTAACGGATTAACAAAGATACTAGTAACAACTCTATCCGCTAACTTTCGTGCTTCTGTGACCAGTGATAAATGCCCTTCGTGTAAATTTCCCATAGTGGGCACAAAAGCAACTTGCAAGTCTCGTTGCCGCCATGCATTTATTTCTGCCCGAAGTGCAGAAACGGTCGAAACATGTTGCATTAGAATTGCTGTGCTTCGCTTGGGAAAGTCGCTGATTTTACATCGACAACATATTTAGCAATGGCCGCAGGAATAGCTCCTGTATCTGCTAAAAAATCATGACTAAAGCGAGGACGCCTCCCTGGCGTCAACCCCAACATATCGTATAAAACAAGAACTTGGCCATCACAGTCTTTCCCTGCACCAATCCCAATAACAGGAATATCAACCGCATCTGTAATCTGTTTTGCCAGTGTTGCAGGAACACATTCAATCACAAGCATAGCTGCACCTGCTGCTTGTACTGCTTTTGCGTCAACTATTAACTGATCAGCCGATGTTTGATCTCTACCCTGCACACGATAACCACCTAAACGGTGTACAGATTGAGGTAGCAATCCTAAATGGGCACAGACAGGAATACCTCTCTCAACAAGTTGCTGTATGATGTCGAGTACAACTTGACCGCCTTCCAATTTAACCATTTGCGCACCACCTTCGGCCATTAATCTTGCCGAATTTTTTATTGCCTGTTCTACATTGGCATAGCTCATAAAAGGCAAATCAGCTATTACAAAAACTTGTTCTGTTCCTCGCACAACATTAGCAGTGTGATACACCATATCGTCAACTGTTACAGGCAGTGTGCTCTCTTGTCCTTGAATAACCATACCTAATGAATCGCCGACTAAAATAATATCAATTCCTGCCTGCTCTAAAGCATGGCTAAAACTAGCATCATAAGCAGTTAGTACGGTTATTTTATCCTGTTCCACTTTCATTTTTTGTAGGCTTGTGAGGTTTGTTCGACTCATATTAATATCCTCTATTTGCAAGCGGATTATAATAATGACGCCCACTTTGCAAAGTGCTAATTTGTTCTAGTAAGTTTTGATAATCTTGCTCACTATTAACTAAATCTATTTGCTCAGCATTTACAATTAATAAAGGCGAAGCGTCATAATAATGGAAAAAATCTGCGTAACTATCAGCCAATCTTTGCAGGTATCCATCTTCAATATGTTGTTCATAGCCAATACCGCGTTGATTCACTCGTGCTTTCAATACGGTCATCGGTGCTTGTAAATAAATCACTAAATCAGGAATACGGTGTTGCATTGTCAGATTGTCATAGACCATATTATATAAAGCAAGTTCATCATCATCTAAGGTAATTTGTGCAAAAATGCGATCTTTTTCTACCATAAAGTCTGTTACTTTTAAGCTAGTAAAGAGATCGTCTTGCTGTAGCTCCTTACTTAATCGTACCCGCTGCATCAGAAAGCTTAACTGCGTAGGCAAAGCTGATTGTTTTGGATGAATATAAAACTTTTCTAAAAAAGGATTATTCTCTGGTTGTTCGAGCACAGTCGTGCCAGAAAAGCTTTCAGCCAATCGTTTTACCAAATGTGTTTTACCCACACCAATCGGACCTTCAACAGCAATATAGCGATGTGATGTTTCTAATGTAGTCATATCAAGTCTAAGTTAATTTTGTTTAAGCCTGCCCGTGCACAACTCTGAACTAAGTCATTTATATTACCAAACTTTGGAATAACTAAGTCAGGTGCTATTTCTGCTAAAGGATAAAGCACAAAAGCCCTATCAGCCAAACCTTTATGAGGAATATGCAAGCGATCATCATCAATCTCTTTCTCGCCATACACAATGATATCTAAATCAAGCGTTCGCTCGCCCCAATGCCTTAGTCTAACTCGGCCTTGGTTTTGTTCTATAGATTGTAATTCATCTAACAATTCATGTGCTGATAACTCACTGTTTAGCTCAACAACAGCATTAATATAATCAGGTTGGTCTTGTGGCCCCATCGGTGGGCTGGCATAAAGTGATGATTGTTGAATTACAGAAGTTTCAGGAATTTTTTCTAATGCTTCCATTGCTATTAATACCTGCTGAACTGGATCTGATAAATTACTGCCCAAACCAATAAAGATATTATTCACTAGTCACACTCTTAGTTGCCGGCTTCTTGCGTCTACGTCGGCGACGTTTACGTGGTGCGCCTGCCTGTGTTGCTGACAAACTACTAACCATTTTCTGTTGCTGCGGTTCTTCCGCCTCTTGAAACATCGTCCACCAGTCTGCTAAGTCAGATAACGGTTCACCTGCTTGCACACGTAGTAATAAAAAGTCGTAACCCGCTCTAAATTTTGGATGCGTTAGTGTTCTATAGGCTTTTTTACCAAATCGTTGTTCTAAACGAATTTGCAATGTCCAAATATCACGCGTCATCAATGTAAAGCGCTTCGGCACGGCAACACGACGAACTTGTTCTGAAATCACTTCCGTTGCTGCTCGTTGCAATGCCGGAATGGGTGGTATTTTACGCTCTTTATGTTCTTGCCAGCGCTGTTTGACTGGCTCCCACATTAACGCCGCAAATAAAAATGCCGGCGTGACAGGCTTGCCTTCATCAATACGAATATCTGTATTTTCTAAAGCCTTAGTGATCAATGTACGTGGAAAACTATCTTGCTCAGTGTGAAGTAATGCGGCAGTTTGAGGAAACAACACTTCAAAAATACCGTAATGGCACAATAATTCGTGCGTAACTGCGGCATTGCCCGTTAAATATAATTTTAACGATTCATCAAATAAGCGCGCCGCGGGCATATCAGCTAGCATGTGAGCAAGTTGCGGAATAAAGCGTTCAGTTTCATCGTCTAGGCGCAAACCTAATTTGCCAACAAAACGCAGTGCTCGCAACATACGCACTGGGTCTTCACGATAACGTGTCTCGACATCCCCAATTAAGCGAATTAGGCCTGCTTCTAAATCTGCAATGCCGCCGGTATAATCAATTATTGAAAAATCGCGAATATCGTAATACAAGGCGTTAATAGTGAAATCTCGGCGCCATGCATCTTGTTCTAATGTGCCAAACACATTATCACGCATGATACGGCCATCCACATGCTGATCTTCCTCAGGTGGCGCTCTAAATGTGGCTACTTCAATTACATTGCGACCAAAACCGACATGCACCAATTTAAACCGTCGGCCAATTAATCGACTCTTTTTAAACAATTTATGAACTTCTTCAGGAGAAGCATTAGTTGTCACATCAAAATCTTTAGGCTCATGACCCAGCAATAAATCACGCACACAACCGCCAACAAGATAGGCGTCGAAACCTGCATCTTTCAAGCGATAAAGAATTTTCAAAGCCTGCGGATCAATTTGTTTACGGGAAATACTATGTTGTGACCGAGGTATTACAATCGGATCGCTCTGCTTAGTATTATCTTTTACTTTATTTTTGCTCTTTTTCTTTACGGCAGAAAAGATTTTTTTCAGTGATATCATATGGCTTATATGATACCACGCTTCTTAAACTTACTACATTTCAGCTTAGTTATTTTTGGACAACATCCCCCACCAGAATGTATTTATGATTGCTATGATTTAACTGTACATAATAGCCATCACTGCTGACAATTTTATTGTTTTCAGAAATTTTACCCCGTAATGTAACAGCCCTGCCCACCTCTAAGTCATCTAATTTATTTTGTATTTCTGCTGATGAAGGAATGAGGTGATAAAACATAATACTACCTTGTGGCTGTTTTTTAGCACGCCAATAATAATTACCGCCACCTTTATTCTATATACCCGTGACCATTCAATCTGTAGATTTCAGAGATTAGCACAAACGTCAGAGCAAGGCGCAATGTGAAGGTAATGACTCGTCCTTGCCAAGCATTGCAACGCAGCACTGGCGCTTGTGCTAATCTCCCACAGGGCAAGAGAATAAGCCACACTCTTCG
>CAYSGK010000074.1:6572-9443 GCA_964430395.1 uncultured Methylophaga sp. | reverse complement strand
CTTCTTTAGATTCATAGAGTCTAAACAACGATTATGCGAGAGTGGCGGAATTGGTAGACGCGCTAGATTTAGGTTCTAGTGGGGTAACCTGTGAGAGTTCGAGTCTCTCCTCTCGTACCAATTACTGAATTATCGGTGTCAATTATGGCATCAATAATTCATTATTTCCTTTTTGAGGTTCAAAATGCAAGTTACTGTAGAAAATGTGAGTGAACTTGGTCGTCGTATGACGATAACTGTAGAAGATGCCAATATTGAGCAGACAGTACAAGATCGCTTAAATGCCATTCGTCCAACGGTAAAAATGTCAGGTTTTCGCCCTGGTAAAGTTCCAATGAAAATGGTCGAACAAACACATGGTGGCACCGCGCGCCGTGATGTTATTGATACGCTTGTTCAAAGCAGCATGCAAGAAGCTTTTACTCAAGAAGAAATCAATCCTGCAAGCCCTCCCCATGTGGCTTCTATGGATGAAAAAGACAATTCACTTATTTATACACTTGAATATGATGTATTCCCTGATGTTAAAGAAGTAAAGCTTAAGGGCATTAAATTAGAAAAAATTGTTGCTGAAGTTGAAGATGATGATGTTGCTGGTATGTTGGAAACTTTACGTGAACAACGTATGTCTTGGGAGCCAATCAAAACAGCTGCCAAAAAAGGGCAGGGCGTTACTATTGATTTTGTAGGTTCAATTGATGGTGAAGAGTTTGATGGTGGTACAGGTAATGACGTACTTGTTGTTATCGGTGACGGTACGATGTTACCTGAGTTTGAAGATCAGTTAGTGGGCGTTAAGACTGGCCAAAATTTAACCATCACAATGACCTTTCCGAAAGATTATCGCGCAGAACATTTGCAAGGCAAAAAAGCCTCTTTTGAAGCGACAGTTAAATCTGTTGCAAAGAAAGTATTGCCTAAGCTAGATAAAGAATTTGCAGCATTATGTGGTGTAGAAGCAGGCGTTGCCGCATTGAAGAAAGAAGTGCGCGCCAATATGACGCGTGAGCTTACTACGGCATTGAAAGCGCAGAATAAACGTAGTGTTATGGATAGCATTGTAGCAAACAATGAGGTGGAGTTGCCGAGTGCGCCTGTTGAACGCGAAGCTGAATTTTTAATGAATCAAGCAAAAACAAACTTAGCGAATCAAGGTGTTAATGTTGATGGTATTCCATTTGATATTGAGAACTTTAAAGAGGGTGCAAAAAGACGCGTTGCACTGAGCCTTTTAATTGGCAAGATCATTTCAGAGAATGATATTAAGCCTGAAGAGAAGAAAGTTAAAGAAGTGATTGATGGCATTGCTGCTAGCTATGAAGATCCTGAAGACGTAGTTAAGTTTTATATGAACGATCAAGAGAAATTATCAGAAATTCAAATGATGGTTGTTGAAGATGCTGTTGTCGAGTGGGTTTACAGTAAAGTTAAGGTGACAGAAAAGACGTCAACATTTGGTGAAGTAATGAATTCTGCATCAGCATAAGTTATCTGAAAAATGTGAAAGCCCGCACTCATTAGTTTGACTGCGGGCTTTTTTGTTTTACATAGTAGTGATTATCTTTATATAATCACACTATAAAATTAGTTCGATAAAATAATATTGGGAAATAAATGATAAATACACCTTTTGATAATACGATTAATGATGCGCTGGTTCCTATGGTTATTGAACAAACGCCACGTGGCGAACGTTCATACGATATTTATTCACGCTTATTAAAAGAGCGTGTTATTTTCTTGGTAGGTCAAGTAGAAGATCATATGGCGAACCTTGTGGTAGCGCAATTATTATTCCTCGAATCAGAAAACCCTGATAAAGATATTCACCTTTATATTAATTCACCAGGTGGTTCTGTCACAGCAGGATTGGCGATTTATGATACGATGCAATTTATTAAACCAAATGTAAGCACTTTATGTATTGGACAGGCAGCAAGTATGGGGGCAGTATTATTAGCTGCAGGATCTGAAGGTAAACGTCATTGTTTGCCTAATTCTCGTGTGATGGTTCATCAACCTTTAGGTGGGTTTCAAGGACAAGCAGCTGATTTTGAAATCCATGCCCGTGAAATTTTAACCATTCGTGAGCGATTAAATGGGATTTTGGCAAAGCATACAGGCCAAACGCTTGATGATATTGAAAAAGATACTGATCGTGATAATTTTATGAGTGCTGATCAAGCTCAAAAATATGGTTTAATTGATTCTGTTTTGGCAAATCGACCTACAGAAGCATCATGATCAGCCGATACAAATTGTGAGTTTTGATTGTTTGGGAATATAAAGAATGAGTGACGATAACAATAATAATGACGATAAATTACTTTACTGCTCGTTTTGCGGTAAAAGTCAGCACGAAGTCAAAAAACTGATTGCAGGACCTTCTGTTTTTGTTTGTGATGAATGTGTTGATTTATGTAATGACATTATTCAGGAAGAGTTGCAAGAAGTCTCGGATGATAGTGCGGAGGATCACTTACCTACGCCTCGTGAGATCAATGAGGCACTTAATAACTACGTTATCGGCCAAGAAAAAGCCAAACGAGTGCTTTCTGTTGCGGTTTATAATCATTACAAGCGTTTACGTTTTGGCACTCAAAAAGATGAAGTTGAATTATCAAAAAGTAATATTTTATTGATTGGTCCAACAGGTAGCGGTAAGACGCTATTAGCAGAAACATTGGCAAGACAATTAAATGTACCGTTCACCATGGCGGATGCCACTACCTTAACCGAAGCTGGTTATGTCGGTGAAGATGTTGAAAATATTATTCAAAAATTATTACAGAAATGTGATTATGATGTTGATAAAGCTGAAACAGGCATTGTCTATATTGATGAAATTGACAAGATCTCTAAAAAGTCTGA
>CAYSGK010000074.1:0-6472 GCA_964430395.1 uncultured Methylophaga sp. | reverse complement strand
GAGGATTTGGTGCAATATGGTTTGATCCCTGAATTTGTGGGGCGTCTTCCTGTTGTAGCAACGCTGGAAGAGCTTGATGAAGCAGCATTGATAGAAATTTTAACCGAACCTAAAAACTCACTAACAAAACAATATCAAAAATTGTTTGAAATGGAAGGTTCGGCAATCGAATTTAGAGAAGATGCACTGCAAGCGATTGCTGCTAAAGCTATGACGCGAAAAACCGGGGCTCGTGGTCTACGCTCCATTATTGAAAATGTACTACTTGATACAATGTTTGATCTACCTTCAACTGATAATGTAGCCAAAGTAGTTATTGATGCAAATGTCATTAATGGTGAAAATGATCCTATTCTTGTTTATGAAGATCAAGAGCCTGAACTTGCATCAGCTGATAAATAGCAACTACAGATATTACTAAACTAGCTAGCGTTCTCTTGACTTTTGTTCAATTAGAATTGGATGGGTGAATATTAGGCTACTGTGCTTGATATTTGCTCTTTTACCCCCATATATATACCCGTGACCATTCAATCTGCAGATTGAATGGTCACGGGTATATAATAACGCCTTACGCGCTGTTTAATTCATCTTTATGTTAAATGTTAGGCAACAACAAATATTGTCTAATTAAGAGGTCAAAGCTAAATGGAAAATCAAATAGAATCTACAGTACCAGAGACCAATGTAACTTCTGTTGCTGTACTACCACTTCGTGATGTGGTGGTTTATCCTTATATGGTCATTCCTTTATTTGTTGGCCGAGATAAATCAATAAAGGCATTAGATTCAGCATCTGATCAGAATGAACAAATACTTCTTGTTGCTCAAAAAGATTCATCTCAAGATGAGCCTTCTACTAAAGATTTATTTGAAGTGGGTACCTTGGCTAATATTTTGCAGTTATTAAAACTGCCTGATGGCACAGTAAAAGTATTAGTTGAAGGTACGGCTCGGGCAAAAGCACTATCGTATGATAATACTGCAGATTATTTTTATGCTGATATCGAAGTGATGACGGAATCGTTGATTGATGAGCGTGAATCTGATGTATTGATGCGGTCATTGCTTGGCCAATTCGAACAATATGTTAAGTTAAATAAAAAGATCCCGCCAGAAGTAATTGCTTCATTATCAGGTATCGATGATGTGGCGCGTATGGCAGACACTGTTGCTGCTCATATGACGCTTAAACTTGAAGATAAACAAGCTCTGCTTGAAATGAGTGATATTAAAGCGCGTATTGAAAAAATAATGGTGCTTTTAGAATCCGAAATCGATATTCAAAATGTTGAAAAACAGATCCGCGGTCGAGTCAAAAAACAAATGGAGAAGAACCAACGCGAATATTATTTGAACGAACAAATGAAAGCCGTTCAAAAAGAGTTGGGTGAAATTGATGAAGTCAGCAATGAAATAGATGAACTTGAAGAAAAGATCACAGCAGCGGGCTTATCAGCAGAAGCAAAAGAAAAAGCAGATTCTGAAATTAAAAAGCTAAAAATGATGTCACCAATGTCATCTGAAGCTGCTGTGGTAAGAAATTATATTGAATGCTTGGCGGGCATACCTTGGAAAAAACGTTCTCGTGTATTTCAAGATTTAGATAAAGCTGAAAAAATATTAAATGAAGACCATTACGGTTTAGAGAAAGTAAAAGAACGGATCCTTGAATATTTAGCTGTTCAGCAACGTGTGAAGAAGGCCAAAGGGCCAATCTTATGCCTAGTTGGACCGCCAGGTGTAGGTAAAACATCGGTTGCACAATCTATCGCCCGCGCAACCAATAGAAAATTTAGCCGAATGGCCTTAGGTGGTGTACGTGATGAAGCTGAAATTCGTGGTCATCGCCGTACTTATATTGGCTCAATGCCGGGTAAAGTCATTCAAAACCTTTCTAAAGTAGGCGTTAAGAACCCATTATTTTTGCTTGATGAAATTGACAAAATGGCTCAAGACTTTAGAGGTGATCCCGCATCAGCATTGCTTGAAGTGTTAGATCCTGAGCAAAATTCAAGCTTTGCCGATCATTACTTAGAAGTTGAATATGATTTGTCCGATGTGATGTTTGTTTGTACTGCAAATACCTTGGATATTCCTGATGCCTTACGCGATAGAATGGAAATTATTCGTCTAGCTGGTTATACCGAAGATGAAAAACTGAATATCGCTAGACAATATTTATTACCAAAAGCACTGAAAGATAATGGCTTGAAAGGCCATGAAGTTGAAATTAAAGATGAAGTAATTGTAGAAATTATTCGTCGTTATACTCGTGAAGCAGGGGTGCGTAATTTACAGCGTGAAATATCTAAAATTTGCCGAAAAGTAGTTAAACAAATTTTACAAGAAAAGTCAGCAGATAAGATTATTGTGGCAATGGAAAATATCGAAGATTATTTGGGTGTTTACCACTATCAATATGGTATTGCTGAAGAAAACGACCAAGTAGGGCAGGTGACAGGTTTAGCCTGGACAGAGGTTGGTGGTGAGTTGCTTACAATTGAATCAGCAATAATGCCTGGTAAAGGCAAGGCGGCTTATACCGGTAAACTTGGTGATGTAATGCAAGAATCAATTCAAGCTGCAACAACAGTAGTGCGCTCACGTTCATCAGACTGGGACATTGATGAAAACTTCATGCAAAGTCATGATATTCATATCCATGTTCCCGAAGGTGCTACACCTAAAGATGGTCCAAGTGCAGGTGCGGGTATGTGTACCGCTATTGTGTCAGCAATAACAGGTATTCCTGTTCGTGCAAATGTAGCGATGACAGGTGAAATAACATTGCGTGGTGAAGTGCTGGCTATTGGTGGTTTAAAAGAAAAATTACTAGCAGCACATCGTGGCGGAATTGATACTGTGCTTATTCCAAAAGACAATATTAAAGATTTAAAAGAGATCCCAGACAATGTTAAAGAAGGTCTGGATATTATTCCTGTTCAGTGGATCACTGAGGTGTTAGAAAAAGCATTGCAAAAAATGCCTATAGCAAAAGATGATAAGGATAAAGGTATTATCAGTAATGATAAAAGCAGTTATCATGAGACAGATTCACCTCGCCATTAAATAATTAGGAGCAGAGCCATGTCACCAGTAATACAGCAAAGGCTTATAGGCTCTATTTTATTATTGTGTGTGTTAGGTGGCTTTGCTTTTTTCTTAATCAACCGAGCTAGTGAAGATGTAGAAATGGTTCCTGACACAAATTCTGACATACCTTTTGTTTCAAGTATTGATGCTATTACACCAGCTGATATAGAAATTGTCGAGGCTGAGCATGAAGCACTGGTGGATGCTCAAGACTCCACATCAGTTATAGCTGAAATTAAATCACAGCCAGTTGTTGAAGTAGAACCCGTGCAGAACATCTCAGAACCTAAGATTATTCAAAAAATTGATACTACTCCTACTTCACCTAAGAAAAAAATAACGACTATCATGTGGTTATTGCAACTCGCTAGTCTAGCAGACAGATCTGCAGCAGAGGCTTTAAGTAAAAAAGTTAAGGTATTAGGTTATAAAGCCTATATTGAAAAAGTTCAAACTCCCAAAGGAGATAGATTTCGTGTTCGGGTTGGGCCTGAGCACGATAAGACTGCGCTTGAAGCCACATCTAAAGTGCTTGAAAATAAATTAAACTTAAAGCCACTCATACTGAAACAGCTACCAGAATAAAAACGTTAGGGACATTGCCCTCATTCTGGTAAAATTTGTCGTTTCATTACAATCTTTTAAAACATTGAGCTACTATGGTTTGGGTTGATTTTCTAATTGTTGGCATAATACTTATCTCTGCGCTGATAAGTATTGTCAGAGGTTTTGTAAAAGAAGTCTTGTCACTCGCCAGCTGGATCCTTGCATTTTGGGTTGCATTACTTTTCTACCCCCACATGGCAACGCTTCTTGTTGATTATGTTGCAACCCCTTCTATTCGTTCGTTTGTAGCTTTTACCTCATTGTTCGTTGTAACGCTTATTCTTGGCGCATTGGTAAATCATCTTATTTCTACACTGGTCAAAAAAACAGGCCTATCTGGTACAGATCGAATGTTAGGTATTATTTTTGGCTTAATTCGAGGTGTTGCGATAGTAACATTATTAATTCTCGCTGCTGGTGCAACACCGATGCCCCAAGATGATTGGTGGCAAAATTCATTCTTGCTTGAACATTTTGAAAAGCTAGCAGTTTGGCTGCAAGCTTTTCTGCCGAGTGACATTGCAGACCATATAACTTTTTAATAATTATTGATTCTTCTTTAGGGCAAATAGCATGTGTGGAATTATTGGTATCGTTGGACAAACTGAAGTAAACCAGTCACTTTATGACGGTCTGACCGTACTACAACATCGGGGGCAAGATGCAGCGGGTATTGTTACCTGTGATAATGAAGGGCAATTATTTTTACGTAAAGATAATGGCTTGGTCAAAGATGTATTCCATACCCGTCATATGATGCGCCTTAAAGGTAATATGGGCATAGGTCATATTCGATACCCAACTGCAGGTTGTTCAACTTCAGCTGAAGCACAGCCTTTTTATGTCAACTCACCTTTTGGTATTACTCTGGCTCATAATGGAAACCTAACCAATACCAAACAACTTAAGGAGGAGTTATATCAAAGTGATCGCCGCCATCTAAATACTAACTCTGATTCAGAAGTATTACTCAACATTTTAGCGCATGAGTTACAAAAAGCAGACTCTTTAAAACCACAAGCAACAGACGTTTTTAAAGCTGTTACACAGGTTCATAAACGCTGTAAAGGTGCGTATGCCGCTGTAGCTATGATTGCTGGGGTAGGGATTTTAGCCTTTCGTGACCCTTATGGTATTCGACCTGTTGTAATTGGTAAACGTAAAAACACTAAAGCAGATGAATATATTATTGCATCAGAAAGTGTTGCCATTGATACACTTGATTTTGAGCTGATTCGAGATCTAGCCCCAGGTGAATGCGTTTTTATTGATATTAACGGTAACTTCCATGCACAACAATGTGCCGAGGCACCACTTATCTCACCTTGCATTTTTGAATATGTCTATTTTGCTCGGCCGGATTCGATAATGGATGGTATTTCAGTTCATAAAAGCCGCCTGCGTATGGGGACTAAATTAGCACAGAAAATTGAACAAGATTTTCCTGAACTTGATATTGATGTTGTTATTCCTATTCCTGATACAAGCCGCAGTGCCGCTTTGCAATTATCCTATGATTTAGGTATTCCTTATCAAGAGGGTTTTATTAAAAACCGCTATATCGGTCGTACCTTTATTATGCCGGGCCAAACTGAGCGCAAAAAATCAGTGCGCCAGAAATTAAATCCTATTGAACTAGAGTTTAAAGGAAAAAATGTACTATTAGTCGATGATTCTATTGTAAGAGGAACCACATCACAGCAAATAGTACAAATGGCACGTGATGCCGGAGCCAACAAGGTTTATTTTGCCTCGGCTGCGCCGCCAGTCCGCTATCCCAATGTTTATGGTATTGATATGCCTTCTGCCGAAGAGTTTGTGGCTCATGATCGTAATATTGAACAGATAGCACAAGAATTAGGCGTTGATGAACTCATTTATCAAGATCTTGATGACTTGGTTGAAGCCGTTAATCATAACAATAGTGCGCAACGCTTTGATACATCTTGTTTTAATGCTGAATATATTACAGGTGATATTGACCAAGCCTACCTTGATTATATTGATTCTTTACGCAATGATTCAACTAAGCAACAAGCTGAAAATAGTAATGCTGTTATTGAAATTCACAACAATGCGTAAGGTTTACCCGTGACCATTCAATCTGCTAAACTCTGAAATCTACAGATTGAATGATCACGGGTATAAAAGTGGGACGGGGCTCGCTCAGGGACGCTATCCTTTAATTTAAAACACACCAACAATTACTGTAGCTTGTAAGCACAAATTGTGAGATATATGGAGAAATACCGGTAACTATGCGAATTAATATCTTTATCGCTTTAATTGTTGCTATAGTCACCTATAGTCTTTGGGCGTTCATGAATAGACCTGAAGTTGAGCCTGTTTGGCCAGAAATGATTCAAGGATTTTCTTTTTCTCCTATGCGAGAAGGTCAAGATCCTACTGTTGGACGACTGCCCACCGCAGCAGAAGTAGAACAAGATGTCGCACTACTTGCTGGGAAAACCCATGCAATACGAACCTATACAGTAGATGGTCCCCTTGGCCTTGTCCCGTCATTAGCCAGAAAATATAAACTTAATGTTGCGTTGGGTGCTTGGATTGATTCAGACTTAGATCAGAACCTTATAGAGCTTAATAAGTTAATATCGTTAGCAGATAAACATCGTAAGAATGTTGTGCGGGTGATTGTGGGAAATGAAGTTATACTTAGAAATGATTTACCCATTGAACAGTTAATCGAATACCTTGACCATGCTCGAACAGAGCTAGGTGTGCCAGTTAGTACGGCAGAACCATGGCATGT
>CAYSGK010000073.1:0-9444 GCA_964430395.1 uncultured Methylophaga sp. | reverse complement strand
ATATAATGGCTTCTTCTCTTGCTGAAACCTGCATCTTCAAGTATTTTGGGTATATTTAACTATTCACCTTCATATGCTTTAACACAATTTCTGCCGGCCATTTTAGCCTGATACATTGCACCATCAGCAAGTTCAAATAAACTATTTAAATTATGTTCACTATCTACATCCATTGTTGCAACACCAATGCTAACCGTGAGCTCAATACCTGCTGGTTTGAGTCGAGCTAATCTTTTTTGTAGACGTTCCATTAATAAAATAGCAGATTTCTTATCGCAGTTAGCCAGTAAAAAAACAAATTCTTCACCACTCCACCGTGCAACTAAGTCCGCATCTCTGGTAAAACGTTTTAACCATGCGCCAAGTTCAGCCAGAACCTGATCTCCTATAGCGTGTCCCTCTGCTTCATTTACTTGATTAAAATGATCTATATCCATCACTGCAAGAGATAAAGTGTGTTTAAATCGCTTAGCTTCACTAAAATATTTTGAAGAAAACTCTCGTAGTGCATGTCGGTTAAAAAGCTGTGTTAACTCATCTAGCATAGCTAAGCTATAAAGTGATCGTTGCTGAGAGCGTAGTTCCAGTATGGCTTGATAGCTTGTTATATGATTAAAAACACGTTGCCGTAATTCTTCTCTTATAATGGGTTTTGCCACATAATCATTTACGCCAAGATGAAATAATTCGATTTTTCGCGATAAATTATCAAAACCAGAAGTCGCGATAATAGGAATATCGCCATTTTCATCCTGCAAACGCCTAATTTTCCGCACCAGTGAAATACCACTCATGCTTCCTTCCAACATAATATCGGTGATCACAAGATCATAATGACTGGTTTGAAATGCCTCCCACGCCTCTTCGCCATGTGTATAGGCATCAACATCGAGTCCCATATCCGTCAGCAAATCAAGAATAATTTCTTGCAATACATGTGAATCTTCAATAAATAACACGCGCCCAGATAACTGACGCTGTTCCCGTTCGACAAATCTATCTAAATAGACTTTAAGATCATCTAAATCATTTTTACTAAAGATATCCGTCGCACCAGCGAGCAGCGCTTGTTTAAGCATTCTGCCATTATCTTCTTCGGAAAATACCAGTACCGATGAAAAGTCATAGCCCGCTATATCTCTTATTTTGCTACAAAAGTCACTGCCTGATATATCGGGGAGCTGATAAGCACAACAAACAAGAGTAAAACGCTGTGTTTTTGCCGTTTCAAGACCTTCAAGACCTGAAGCGGCATCTTCGACTGTGAAGCCCGCTTGCTCCAACACCATCCGAGTAGTACGTCGAAAGCTATCATTACCATCAACAAGTAATCCATTTAATCTGCGCATTCAAATTCCTTCTATTCCCTTTACACATTGAATGTTGATCATATCAAATTACGCATCATTCTTGTTGTTTCAATAACTGTTTTGTGAAGGCTGTCCTTAAATAAAAACCTTTAGGGTTAATATATTCAAGCTCCCCACTTGCTGAAACCCCAGCCGAAATTACATGACTATTTGCTGCTTTTGGTCTAATTTGAAGATATTCACCTTCTTTTGCGCTAATATCGGCCTGTCCACCTAAAACAATGCGATCCATTAACTCATTCCAATCACGTTCTAAAATAGCTTCTTGTTCATCACTCGGCTGCCATAACCATGCCTGACCGATATAACGCTCGGCTAATGGAATGGTATTATCCGCTTCAATTGGAACCCATAAAACATGTGATAATTTACGTCGAACCCAGCTTTTTTGCCATGTTAATTCTCCTGATTGTTGCATAGACACCGTGCACACATAGGTTGATTCTTTTGGCTGAGCTTGTGCATTGAGCGGCAATGTTTTCATCTCAATACCTAAATCAATAAAATCAGGTTCCGCCAGATTACCCGCATTAGCACCCAATGTCTTCTCTAATAAACTACCTACCCAACCTTTATGTCGCAATAAATTTTCTGGTGTGACGATACCTAAATCTGCTGCTACACTGCCTAATGTTCTGCCAACAAGTTGCTGGCAGCGTGTCATTAATTCTTGTTGTGATTGTGGTGGTAATATAGCTTGCTTATGTTTCATCAATGTATAATAACGCAATAAAGTTATCTACGTAGACCACTGTGAAAGCACTCTCAATAAAAAATTTATCAAAAACCTATAAAAATGGGCATGAAGCACTTATTAACGTCGATCTTGATGTTACACAAGGTGATTTTTTTGCTTTGCTCGGCCCCAACGGAGCCGGAAAATCTACTACTATTGGTGTAGTCACATCGCTCGTCACTAAAACAGCAGGTAGTGTTAAAATATTTGATGTTGATCTTGATAAACACGCCGCAAAAGCGAAGTCATATTTAGGTTTGGTTCCTCAAGAATTTAATTTTAATGGCTTTGAGCAAGTCAAACATATTCTTGTCACCCAAGCTGGATACTACGGTATTCGCTCTAAAGAAGCTTCTCCCAGAGCAGATGAACTATTAAAACAATTAGGTTTATGGGACAAACGTCACTCCACTGCTCGCTCTTTATCTGGCGGCATGAAACGCCGCTTAATGATCGCTAGAGCATTAATTCATCAACCAAAACTATTAATTCTCGATGAGCCAACTGCGGGCGTTGATATTGAGCTACGCCGTTCTATGTGGCAGTTTTTGCAAAAAATTAATGAGCAAGGCACCACAATTATTCTCACTACCCATTATTTAGAAGAAGCTGAGAATTTATGCCGAAATATTGCCATTATTGATCATGGCCGCATTATTGAAAACACTGATATGAAATCATTGCTTAATCGTCTCGATAAACAGACTTTCATTTTTGACCTTAAAGTACCTTTGCCAAGCGATATCAATTTAGGTGATATTAACTATCAACAAATTGACGATACCACGCTTGAGGTGGAGCTTAGTAAGAATGAAAATCTGAATGCTATCTTTGCCGCGCTGAGCCGAAAAAATATTGAAGTCTCCAGCATGAAAAACAAGGCTAATCGTCTTGAAGAATTGTTTTTATCTTTAGTAGAAAAATCTGAGGCGACCTTATGAATAACTGGATTGCCTTTCGTACCCTACTCACTCGTGAAGTGCGCCGTTTTCTGCGTATTTGGCCACAAACATTATTGCCGCCAGCAATCACTATGACCCTATATTTCATTATTTTTGGCAACCTTATCGGTAGCCGTATTGGTGAAATGGGCGGTTTTAATTATATGAATTATATCGCCCCCGGCATTATTATGATGGCGGTGATAAATAATGCTTATGCCAATGTTGCCTCATCTTTTTATAGTGCAAAATTTCAAAGCCATATTGAAGAATTATTGGTGGCGCCGGTGCCTAATTATCTAATTCTAGCAGGCTATGTCGCCGGCGGTATCGCGCGAGGCTTATTGGTAGGGCTAATCGTTACGCTCGTTTCACTATTTTTTACATCAATCGAAATTCAACATTTAGGGATCACGTTTAGTATGGTCGTACTCAGTGCAATAATGTTTGCGCTAGGTGGATTTATCAACGCTATGTATGCCCAAAGTTTTGATGAAATAGCGATTATCCCTACCTTTATTCTTACACCTCTCACCTATCTTGGCGGTGTCTTTTATTCCATCAGCCTACTGCCAGAATTCTGGCAAAATGTATCGCTATTTAATCCTATTTTATATATGGTCAATGCCTTTCGTTATGGCATGTTAGGTGTATCTGATATTAAGGTTGAAGTAGCCTTTGCGATTATTATTAGCTGTATTATCGCGCTGAGTAGTTTTGCACTTTATCTACTCAATAAAGGTACTGGCCTCAGGAACTAAGCTTAATGCTTTTTCTAACACCGCGATATCAGCACCTTCTGAATGGGCGTTTTCACTCAAATGCCGTCGCCAAGCACGGGCTCCGGGCTGTCCTTGAAATATCCCTAACAAATGTCGAGTTATCGATTTAATAGGACAAGCTTGCACCATTCGCTGTTCAATATAAGGCAGCATCTCTCGAATAACATCATGGCGCGATAACACTGCATGATTATCATCATAAAGCTGGGCATCGGCCTGAGCCAATAAATAGGGATCATGATAAATTGAACGCCCCATCATTACTCCATCAACGATCCCTAAATGATATTTAGCTTGGTCTAAAGTCTGAATACCACCATTAATATCAATATGAAGCTGTGGAAAATCATTTTTTATTTGATAAACACGCTCGTAATCTAATGGCGGCACATTGCGGTTTTCTTTCGGGCTTAAACCTTGTAACCACGCCTTACGTGCATGCAAAATAAAGATCTCACACCCCGCATGGGCCACTTGAGCAATAAAATCAGCTAAAAAATCATAACTATCGAGCTTATCAATACCTAAACGCGTTTTTACTGAAACGGGAATGGACACCTTTGCAGACATAGCCGCAACACACTCTGCCACGAGTTTGGGTTCTGCCATTAAGCAGGCACCAAAGCGACCATTTTGTACGCGGTCGCTGGGGCAGCCTACATTAAGGTTTATTTCATTGAAACCAGCCTGCTCTCCCAATACAGCGCATTTTGCTAAATCATTAGGATCACTTCCGCCCAACTGCAAAGCCAAAGGTTGCTCACTGACATCATGCCCCAAAAAGCGTTCTTGCCGGCCATGAATTAATGCACCCGTGGTAATCATCTCAGTATAAAGCACGCAATGCTTAGAAATTAACCGCAAAAAATAACGAAAATCACGATTAGTCCAATCTAGCATGGGGGCAACGGATAGACGATGTGCTTGTTTAAGGGTGAAAGAAGGCTCAGTCATAATAGTTTAAAAAATAATGAAGTGGCTATTTTCTCAAATAAACACGTAAAATACTGTTTTATTTTGTGGTACGGCATTGCGCGAATCATGACAACAATTCAAGGCGATGGATTTATCGTCACCATTATAAAAAGTAAACGCCGAAAAACAATGGCATTAAAGGTTAACGCTAAAGGCGTTTCGGTACATATTCCTCCGTCACTTTCAATTGCTACTGCAAAACAATTTATATTGCAAAAAACTAAGTGGATCCAAAAAAAACTAGCTGAGCAATCTCAGCAAATAATAGCAGATAAACAATTTATTGACGGCGAACTGTTTTTATTACTCGATGATGAGCTTACTTTACACCTATATGAAGAAGATTGTGCCGCTACCGTGAAAAAATTAGCTTCAACACTCGCATTTTATGGTCGGCTAAAAAAGCTATCTAAACCGGCAATTCGTGCCGCTATTATCACTTGGTATAAAAAATATGCCGATGACTATTTGACGGCACGCACGCAGTGGTTAAGTGAAGTATGTGATCTGCACCCTCATTCAGTTTCCGTTAAAAGCTACAAAGCCCGCTGGGGAAGTTGTTCAAGTAAAGGCGATGTTAATCTTAACTGGCAACTCATTCAAGCTCCGCAAGTCATTGTTGACTATGTTATTATTCATGAGCTTTGCCACCTTACCCACCACAATCACTCTCGATCTTTTTGGGATTTAGTCACATATTTTGACCCAGAATATAAAGCACATCGGCAGTGGTTAAAACAGAATGGTCATAGTCTTTCTTTCTAAAATATACCTTGTGCTCGATATTGGTG
Organism: uncultured Methylophaga sp.; assembly: GCA_964430395.1. Classification (GTDB taxonomy): domain Bacteria; phylum Pseudomonadota; class Gammaproteobacteria; order Nitrosococcales; family Methylophagaceae. The sequence goes on along the minus strand of CAYSGK010000073.1, from coordinate 3,849 downwards.
CGCATTTTGCTAGTAAGTTGCTACCTAATACCTAAAAGCAATAAAGGAAAAAAGATGGCATTTTGGAACAACGGCAAAAAAATAGCTGAATTACAACAACAATTAAAAAAACGCGATGAAGATTTTCGTGAATTAAATAATAACTTGCGTTCCCTTGAACAGGATAAGGCACAACTTGAATCAGAGCTTGCGAAAGCTGATGAAAAACTGCAAGAAAAAGATAGCGCCCTTTATGCTAACCTCAATAATTTTGGTAACAGTATGACTGGCTTTCACAGCAGTCTTGAAGCCATGGCTTCGTCGCTGGCAGAAGAGCGTGCTTCTGCCATCCAAGGTTCAGAAACCTCGATTTCAGCAGGTAATCATATTGAAACTGTAGCTAGTGGCCTTAGTACTATCACACAACAAGTGACGCTATCGGCAGATAGAGTAAATGCCTTGCAAAATAATGCCGATCAAATTGGTGGGTTTGTTGATATTATCAGTAATATTTCCGAACAGACCAACTTGCTAGCACTCAATGCCGCTATTGAAGCGGCTCGCGCAGGTGAACACGGTCGTGGTTTTGCCGTGGTTGCTGATGAGGTAAGAACACTGGCTTCACGAGCACGTGAGGCCAGTGTACAAATCTCAGAACTGGTTGGTCAAATTCAGACTGAAACGGCTAATGCCAGCTCGGTTATGCAAAATATCACCAAAGATACCGCTGAATTTGGTGGGCGTGTTGAACTTGCCGTAACAGATATAAAAAGTATGCTTGATTTGTCGCATAAAATGGAAGAAGTTATCACCACCTCAGCATTACACAGCTTTGTAGAAATAGCCAAGTTTGATCATATTGTCTGGAAATATGAAATTTATCGCGTTTTTATGGGCTTAACAGAAAAACAAGCCTCAGAGCTTTCAGTGCACACCAGCTGCCGTTTAGGAAAATGGTATTATGAAGGTGAAGGCGTAGACTGTTTTTCTCAATTACCTGGTTATCAAGAAATCGCCACACCGCACCAGCGAGTGCATGATGAGGGCAAAAAAGCATTAGAAGCATTTTATAACAATGATCTGGCCGCGGCGAATATCGCCCTTGCTGTTATGGAAGCCGCCAGCATGGATGTGCTTAATCATTTGAATGAAATGGTGGCGGCTGTTGCGGCCAATCCAGCGCTGATCTGCACTCACTGAAAAAGCTAACTTGTTTTTTTTTATATTTAGACTAAAATATCACGCTTGAATAAGGAACGCTGCGACAGGGGAAACCTGCTAGGCTTATTCATATCTAAACTATTTAACCGCGTTCATTATTAACAGGTAACTGAAATAATGAACGTTGTGCCTCTTCTCAAGCCAACAAATCTACCTGTTCATATGAATATAGAGGAGTTTGACTATGAGTAATAATTTTATTTTCACTTCTGAATCTGTGTCCGAAGGTCATCCAGATAAAGTCGCCGATCAGATCTCTGATGCGGTTTTAGATGAAATTCTCCGCCAAGATCCCCATGCACGTGTTGCTTGTGAAACATTGATCAAAACAGGTGCCGCAATTGTTGCAGGGGAAATCACAACTTCTGCTTGGGTCGATCTAGAAGATATTGTACGTAAAACCATTAGCAATATCGGTTATAACAGCTCCGAGGTCGGCTTTGATGGTGAAACCTGTGCTGTTATGTCATTAATAGGCAAACAGTCTGTTGATATCGCTCAAGGTGTTGATCGCTCAACACCTGAAGAGCAAGGTGCAGGTGACCAAGGTTTGATGTTTGGTTATGCTAGCAATGAAACCGATGTTTTAATGCCTGCACCCATCACCTACTCGCACCGCTTAGTGAAACGCCAAGCCGAAGTTCGCAAAAATGGCACATTGCCATGGCTACGCCCTGATGCAAAAAGCCAAGTCACTTTTGTCTATGAAGATGGCAAGCCTATCGGCATTGATGCCGTTGTGTTATCAACGCAACATAGCCCTGACGTTTCATTAAAAGATCTGCAAGAAGCTGTTATGGAGCTTATTATCTGGCCAACACTGCCAGCTGAGTGGATAAGTAAAAAAACACAATTCCATATCAATCCAACAGGTCAATTTATTATTGGTGGGCCTGTAGGTGACGCCGGTTTAACAGGTCGCAAAATAATTGTTGATACTTATGGCGGCATGGCAAGGCATGGTGGTGGTGCATTCTCAGGTAAAGATCCATCAAAAGTTGATCGCAGTGCAGCCTATGCCGGTCGTTATGTTGCTAAAAATATTGTTGCAGCAGGTTTAGCTGATCGTTGTGAAATTCAAGTTTCTTACGCTATTGGTGTTGCAGATCCAACCTCAATTAGCATCGATACATTTGGCACAGGCAAAATAGCAGATAACAAACTTGAAGCCTTGGTGCGTGAACATTTTGATTTACGTCCTGTCGGTCTAGTCAAAATGCTCGATCTGATCCGCCCTATTTACCAAGCTACCGCAGCTTATGGCCATTTCGGTCGTGAAGAACCCGAGTTCACATGGGAACGTACTGATTTAGCCGATACATTACGTGATGCTGCAGGCATCTAAATAACACTATTTGTCATCCCCGAGATCTTTTATCGGGGATCCACTGGGCATATTGCCACTATCCTTGGATTCTCGCCATCGCGGAAATGACGCATAACTTAAATTAAGGACAAAACAAATGACAATTGAAAACCTAACACCTGATTACAAAGTAGCTGATATCAGCCTAGCTGAATGGGGCGCCAAAGAAATTAAAATTGCTGAAACTGAAATGCCAGGTTTAATGGCCATTCGTGAAGAGTACAAAGGTAAAAATCCATTAGCTGGCGCACGTATCGCCGGTTGTCTACATATGACAATCCAAACAGCGGTATTAATCGAAACCTTAATCGATTTAGGTGCGCAAGTTCGTTGGTCGTCATGCAATATCTTCTCTACTCAAGACCAAGCTGCTGCTGCGATTGCGGCACAAGATATTCCCGTTTTTGCTTGGAAAGGCGAAACCAATGAAGAAGCAATCTGGTGTATTAAACAAACCATTTTTGGGCCAGATAACTGGCGTCCAAACTTAATTTTGGATGATGGCGGCGATTTAACCCAAATCATGCATGATGAATACCCTGAACTATTAGCTGATATTAAAGGCTTGTCAGAAGAAACAACAACTGGCGTACACCGTTTATATGAAATGATGAAAGATGGCAGCCTGAAAGTACCCGCTATCAACGTAAACGACTCAGTTACCAAATCAAAATTCGATAATCTTTACGGTTGCCGCGAATCATTACTCGATGGAATCAAACGTGCAACCGACGTAATGGTAGCCGGTAAAATTTGTGTTGTTTTAGGCTATGGCGATGTAGGTAAGGGCTGTGCGCAAGCATTTAAAGGCATGGGCGCTACGGTTATGGTGACCGAAATCGATCCTATCTGTGCATTACAAGCATCAATGGAAGGTTACCGCGTTGTTAATATGGATGATGCTGCTAGCCTAGGTGATATTTTTGTAACCACAACAGGTAATGTAAACGTTATCAATCATGACCATATGAAAGCAATGCAAAATGAAGCGATTGTGTGTAATATCGGTCACTTTGATAGCGAGATTGATATTGCATCATTACGCCAATATGAGTGGGTTAATATTAAAGATCAAGTTGATCATGTTATCTTCCCTGATGGTAAACGTATTACTGTGCTGGCTGAAGGTCGTTTAGTGAATTTAGGCTGTGCAACGGGTCACCCTAGTTTTGTTATGTCAGCTTCATTCACCAATCAAGTAATGGCCCAAATTGAGTTATGGGAAAACTCGACTAACTATAAAAATGAAGTCTATGTTTTACCGAAATCATTAGATGAAAAAG
>CAYSGK010000072.1:5076-9642 GCA_964430395.1 uncultured Methylophaga sp. | reverse complement strand
ACAATCTCTAAATCAATGTAACAGCTCCTCAACTGGCCACCTAGCTCTCTCGGGTGGCCACTTTTTTTTGAAGGAAAAACTTATGAAACAAGTAGTAGCGATAATCAAGCCGTTTAAGCTTGATGATGTACGCGAATCACTTTCAGAAATCGGTGTGCAAGGTATGACCGTTTCTGAAGTGAAAGGTTTTGGTCGCCAAAAAGGGCATACTGAACTTTATCGTGGTGCGGAATATGTAGTTGATTTTCTACCGAAACTTAAACTAGATATTGCCGTTGATGACGATATGGTTGAGAAGGTTACTGAGGCAATCATTAAGGGTGCTAACACTGGCAAAATCGGTGATGGTAAAATTTTCGTTTATCCATTAGAGCAAGTGGTTCGGATTCGCACAGGCGAAACCGGCCCCGAAGCGCTTTAAGTTTGGGGAGTAATTTAGAATGGAAAATGTAACAAATCAAATCTTCGAACTGCAATATGCTATCGATACCTTTTACTTCTTAGTAATGGGTGCGTTGGTTATGTGGATGGCGGCTGGCTTTTCAATGTTAGAAGCCGGTTTAGTTCGTGCAAAAAATACGGCAGAAATTTTAACTAAAAACGTTATCTTATTTGCTATTTCATGTACCGCATATCTCGTTATTGGATATGACATTATGTATGGTGGTGGCTTTATGTTAGAGGGCATCGCTGGCGGTGACACTTTAACTGCAGATGCATTAGCGGCTTCTGCTGAAGCTGGTTTTGATGGTGGCTCTGTTTATGCTGCTGCTTCTGACTTCTTCTTCCAAGTAGTGTTTGTTGCTACAGCGATGTCGATAGTTTCAGGTGCGGTTGCTGAGCGTATGAAGTTATGGGCTTTTGCAGCATTTGCTATTGTGATGACTGCATTTATCTACCCAATGGAAGGAAACTGGACTTGGGGTGGTGGCAGCGTATTTGGCATGTATTCTCTTGGTGACGACTTCGGTTTCCTTGATTTTGCGGGTTCAGGTATCGTCCATATGGCTGGTGCGGCAGCTGCATTAGCAGGTGTTCTATTATTAGGTGCACGTCGTGGTAAATATGGTCCAGATGGTTCTGTTCGCCCAATTCCTGGCGCTAACTTACCCATCGCTACACTAGGTACCTTCATCTTATGGATGGGTTGGTTCGGCTTTAACGGTGGTAGCGTATTGAAGCTAGGCGATATGGCCAGTGCTAATACTGTTGCAATGGTATTTTTAAATACCAATGCTGCTGCTGCCGGTGGTGTAATTGCTGCGTTAATCGTTGCTAAAATCCTATTTGGTAAAGCAGACTTAACAATGGTGTTAAACGGTGCCTTAGCTGGTCTTGTAGCTATCACTGCTGGTCCTGATACACCGACACCATTAATGGCAACTATTATTGGTGCTGTTGGTGGTGCACTTGTTGTATTCTCAATTATCACAGTTGATAAATTTAAAATTGATGATCCAGTAGGCGCTATCTCTGTTCATGGTGTGGTTGGTTTATGGGGGCTGTTAGCAGTGCCATTAACTAACAGTGACGCATCATTTGTTGGCCAATTAGTAGGGGCTGCAACTATCTTCGTTTGGGTCTTTACTACTAGTTTCATTACATGGTATGTATTGAAAATAGTCATGGGCTTACGCGTTAGTGCTGAAGAAGAGGATGAAGGTGTTGATCTTAGTGAATGTGGTCTGGAAGCTTATCCAGAATTCACTGATAGATAAAAATAACATCTTATCTGTTTGATATAAGGGCGTAGCGAATTTTAGCTACGCCCTTTTTCATTGATGGTGCATAAAAATAATCATTTGCGCCAAGCTAGTGCATACATCTTGAGTAACTAGCTAGATTTAAGCCTTTACATTTAGGCTTTTTCAACAAAGTTCAATACTGCTATCTTGCTTCTTATAGGCAATTAATACAATTGTTTTCAGCTGGTTACAATAGCCTCTGTCTGTTATAATGTCACACGAAATTTTATCGATATTTAAAATTATTTTTGGTTTAAGAATAATTGATGAACTTGGCACAGTCCGTGCAAATTCTCTGCAATTAAAACACCGTATCCTCAGAGGCATTTATGAGTAACAAACAAACACTAGTCGTGATAGGTAACGGCATGGTGGGGCATAATTTTTTGGTCAGCTTAATGGCTAATGATATTAAAGATAATTACAATGTAGTTACCTTTTGTGAAGAGCCTATTCCCGCCTATGATCGCGTTCATCTCAGTGAATATTTTGCAGGTAAATCTGCTGATGATTTATCACTAGTAGAACTAGGCTTTTTTGAAGACAATGACATTACCATTCATATGGGTGATAAAGCCAATACTATCGACCGCTCGGCTAAAACAGTTACCTCTGATAAAGGTATTGTTATTCAATATGACAAACTAGTACTAGCCACCGGCTCAACAGCATTTGTTCCTCCTATCCCAGGCCATGACCGTGATCAATGTATTCCTTATCGCACCATCGCTGATCTAGATGATATGAAAGTGGCGGCAACTAAATCTAAGGTGGGCGTTGTTGTCGGCGGCGGTTTATTGGGTTTAGAAGCAGCGAAAGCATTGCAAGATCTTGATTTAGAAACGCATGTTGTTCAATTTGGACCTCGATTAATGGAAGCGCAACTTGATGATGGTGGTGCCGACTTATTGCGACAAAAAATTGAAGATTTAGGCGTAGATGTTTTAACCAATAAAAACACCATTAAAATTGTAGATGGAGAGCAGCGCAAGCATAAAATGGTCTTTGCCGATGGTGGCGAATTGGAAACTGACGTTATCCTCTATTCTGCAGGCATTCGTCCACGTTATGAGATTGCGGCAGAGTGTGGCTTGGATGTGGGTGAGCGTGGTGGTGTTGCCATCAATGATCAATGTTTAAGCTCTGATCCCGACATTTATGCAATTGGAGAATGTGCATCATGGAATAATCAAATTTTTGGTTTGGTTGCCCCTGGTTACGCTATGGCTCGAACAGTAGTTGCCCACTTAGCTGACCAAGAAGCCGCATTTACCGGTTCAGATATGAGCACCAAATTAAAATTAAACGGTGTTGATGTGGCAAGTATTGGTGATGCCCATGGTAAAACGCCTAATTCATTAGTTTATACCTATCAAAATGGTGTTGATGGTATTTATAAACGCCTGGTTGTTAGCCAAGATAATAAACAATTATTAGGTGCTGTTTTGGTAGGTGATGCTTCGGGATACCCGACCTTATCACAATACTATGCTAGCAATATTGAGCTTCCTGAACATCCTGATTCACTTATTTTACCCTCTCGTAGCGATGAATCTGTTGGCCTTGGCCCTGATGCATTGCCTGCTTCTGCACAAATTTGTTCTTGTTACGATGTATCAAAAGGCGATGTTGTTACTGCCATTGAGGGAGGGTGCACCACTTTAGGCGGATTGAAAGATGAGACCAAAGCGGCAACGGGTTGTGGTGGTTGTGCTGCCCTTTTAAAATCTGTTCTGGATTGTGAATTAGAAAAAGCGGGTATTGAAGTTAATACCGATATTTGTGAACATTTTTCTTATACTCGCCAAGACTTATATAACCTAGTTATGGTTGAAGAGATCAAAACATTTGGCGACTTGATTAAAAAACATGGCAAAGGTCATGGTTGCGAAATCTGTAGACAAGCCGTAGGCTCTATCCTCGCATCCTATTGGAATGAATATATTCTGAAAGATGAGCATGTCGGTGTTCAGGATACCAATGATACATTTCTTGCTAATATGCAAAAAGATGGTACGTATTCAGTTGTTCCACGAATGACAGGTGGTGAAGTTACGCCAGAAGGCTTAATAGCTATCGGTCAAATCGCTAAAAAATATGGTCTGTACACTAAAGTGACGGGTGGACAGCGTGTGGATCTTTTTGGTGCACGTGTCGATCAGCTCCCTCTGATCTGGCAAGAATTAATTGATGCAGGCTTCGAAAGTGGTCATGCTTATGGTAAATCATTACGCACCGTTAAATCCTGTGTTGGTAGTACATGGTGTCGTTTCGGTGTTGATGATAGTGTTGGGCTCGCCGTTGAATTGGAAAACAGATATAAAGGTTTACGCGCACCACACAAAATTAAATTTGCTGTCTCCGGTTGTACCCGTGAATGTGCCGAAGCACAAAGTAAGGATATCGGTGTGATTGCTGTAGAAGGCGGTTGGAATTTATATGTTTGTGGTAACGGCGGCATGAAACCCCGTCATGGTGATTTATTTGCTACTAACCTCGATAAGGAAACCTTAATTAAGTATATTGACCGCATTTTAACCTTCTATGTGCAAACAGCAGACCGCATGCAACGCACATCGGTGTGGATGGAAAATATGGAAGGTGGCCTAGATTATTTAAAATCGGTAGTCATTGATGATAAATTAACTATTTGTGATCAGTTAGAAGCACAAATGCAGCGCGTTATAGAGACCTACCAATGTGAGTGGAAAACCACAATTGAAGATGAAAATAAATTACGACGTTTCCGTACCTTCGTCAATAGCGACAAACATGATGAAAATATTGTTTTTGTGGAAGAGCGAGGTCAAATTCGCCCAGC
>CAYSGK010000072.1:0-4976 GCA_964430395.1 uncultured Methylophaga sp. | reverse complement strand
TTATACAAACAGCATTTCAACTTAAAAACAGGACAATGCTTTGAAGATGAAAATGTTAAAGTACCCGCTTATAATGCTCGTATTAATAATGGCCGTGTCGAAGTTAATTTAGCCGGAGAAAAATAATGTCAAAAACTCTCAATTATTACATCATTGATGTCTTCACCAATCAACGTTTTTCTGGTGCTCAAATCGCTGTTTTTCCACATGCCGATAACTTGAATGATAGTCAAATGGCAACCATTGCTAAGGAACTTAACCTTTCTGAGACGGTGTTTGTTTCACAACAAGATGATGCTAATGACACACGGAAAATGCGTACATTTTCTCCCCTTAAAGAAATTGATTTTGCAGGCCATCCTATTATTGCTACCGCCTATGCACTGGGTGAATGTGGTGAAATCAAATTAGCCGATGGCGTTACACCAATAAGTTTTATTCAAAATACCGGTAAAATTGAAGTCAATATCTCAGCAAATAATGGCAAGGTCAGTTTTGTACAATTTACTGACAAGGTATCATCCGTTATTGATCGTTTTACGCCACCTGATGCTGAGCTTGCCGATATTTTATCTATTAATACCGCTGATATCGATCATAAAAAATTTGCCACACGTTTAGTCTCGTGTGGTTATCCTTATTTGATTGTGCCGGTATGGAAATATGAAACTGTCAGAGAGGCAACATTTAATTACACGGCATGGAGCCACTCTTCTGCTCCTCAAAGTGCCGCACAAGAAATTTTATTATTTTCGCCAAAAACAGCACACAAAGACTCGAACTTTCATGCGCGCTTGCTAGGGCCTAATATCGGTATTCACAGTGACCCTGCTGTCGGTAGTGCCATGCCTGCATTTGCGTCTTATTTAACGTCATTTGATTTCACACAGGAAGGCACGCATACCTTTGCCGTGGATCGAGGTGATGCTGAACACCGTCGTAGTGTCATTAATATTGAAATGGATCATAAAGCGGGGACTGCGCTTAATTTGCGGATCGGCGGCGAAGCCGTCATGGTAGCTGAAGGCAAAATGTTTATTCCGCAATAGCTGTCTCTTTTTTGTCATCCGCATATTAATACGAATGACATTACCTAAATTTAACGCGAATATTCATCTATGAAAGAAAAGTTAGTGCTTATCGGCAACGGTATGGCAGGCATGAGAACGGTTGATGAACTATTAAAACTGTCCTCTGATAAATTTGATATCACCGTCTTCGGTGCTGAGCCACACGGTAATTATAACCGTATTATGCTCTCACCCGTACTGGCTGGCGATAAAAAACTAAGTGATATTATTATTCATGATCTGCAATGGTATCAAGATAATCATATTACCTTACATACTGGGAAAACAGTCAGCAAAATCGATCGTGCAAACCGTCACGTGCTTACCGATGACGGCCTAAAAGCAGACTATGACCGCTTGATTCTAGCCACCGGTTCCCTGCCTGTTATGTTAGATATCCCCGGTAAGGATCTGGAAGGCGTGATTAGCTTCCGCGCAATTAATGATGTCAATATCATGGTTGAAACGGCAAAAACGCATAAAAAAGCGGTGGTGATAGGAGCAGGTTTATTAGGGCTTGAAGCCGCCCATGGTCTAATAGCTCTAGGTATGGATGTCACCGTTATTCACCGTAGCAGTGTTTTAATGAGTCAACAACTCGATCAAGCTGCAGCCGATTTAATGCGTGTTGAATTAGAAGAAAAAGGCATGAAATTTTTAATGAACCACCAAACAGAGGCTTTTATTGGTGAAAATCGTGTTGAAAAAGTCCAGTTTTCTGACGGCTCAGATATTGATGCTGATCTTGTCGTTGTGGCGATTGGTGTTCGCCCTAATAAGACATTGGCAGAAGTATCAGGGATCCAATGTGACCGAGGTATTTTGGTCGATGATACCCTGCAAACCTATACACCGAATATCTACGCTGTTGGTGAATGTGTGCAGCATCGTAAAAAAACCTTTGGCCTGGTCGCACCCTTATTTGAACAGGCGAAAGTCTGTGCCAATCATCTTGTCGATATGGGCATTGCCAGCTATGTCAGCACAGTAACATCTACTAAACTGAAAGTAACCGGCATCAATCTTTTCTCGGCAGGTGATTATAAAGGTGAACAAGGCACCGAATCACTTGTTTTTAAAGATCCTGCTCGCCATATCTATAAAAAACTGGTGATAAAAGATAATCACATTGTCGGCATTATTCTTTATGGTGAAACCAGCGATGGTAATTGGTATTTTTCATTATTAACTGAAAAAAAGGATATTTCAGATATCAGGGAAAACCTTATTTTTGGTCAACACCATATTAACGACGATCAGGCTCTTAAACATGACTAAATCCAGCACAATTTCAACAACCTGCCCATACTGTGGAACTGGCTGTGGCGTGTTAGCAAAACCAAATACTGATGGAACTGTTTCTATTACTGGCGATAAACACCACCCAGCAAACTTTGGTCGTTTATGTTCAAAAGGATCGGCATTAGCCGATACAGTAAGTCTGGAAAATCGCATACTTCACCCACAAATTAATGGTGAACACGTTTCATGGGATACAGCCTTGGATGCCGTTGCCAATGGTCTAAATGACGTTATTGAGCAATATGGGCCAGATGCTGTGGCTTTTTATGTTTCAGGTCAATTACTGACTGAAGATTATTATGTCGCCAACAAATTAATGAAAGGCTTTATTGGTAGTGGAAATATTGATACTAATTCCCGTTTGTGTATGTCTTCCGCTGTTGCCGGTTATAAACGTGCACTGGGCAGCGACACCGTACCAGGCAATTATGAAGATCTGGAACAAGCCAACTTGATCGTGATCGTCGGTTCAAATACTGCTTGGTGTCACCCCATTGTTTTTCAGCGTATCAGCAAAGCTAAAGAACAGCGACCAGACTTAAAAATTATCGTCATTGATCCTCGTAAAACCCCCACCTGTGATATTGCTGATCTTCATTTACCTATCAAACCAGGTAGTGATGCGGCTCTATTTAATGGTTTATTAGCCTATCTAGCACAACAGCAGCATATTGATCAGGTTTTTGTTCAGCAATATACACAAGGTTTTTCTGATGCATTAAGCGCTGCACAGCAGTCATCCGATACCATAGATAAGCTAGCGAAAGATTGTGAGCTCTCGCAGCATGATATTACTGAATTTTTCCAACTTTTTGCTAATACAGAAAAAACCGTAACACTTTATTCTCAAGGTGTTAACCAGTCATCCTCCGGGACAGATAAATCAAATAGCATTATCAACTGTCATTTAGCCACCGGCCGTATTGGCAAAGAAGGCATGGGGCCTTTTTCAATTACAGGCCAACCCAATGCCATGGGTGGGCGTGAGGTGGGTGCATTAAGCAATCAACTTGCTGCTCATATGGAGATCACAAACCCAGAACATCATGACTTGGTTTCTCGATTCTGGCAGACAGACAAACTGACGGCTACAGCCGGAGCCAAAGCTGTGGATATGTTTGATGATATCGCCAAGGGTAAAATAAAAGCGATTTGGATCATTGCCACAAATCCAGTTGTCACCTTACCAAATGCTGATAAAGTACGAGAAGCAATAGAACAATGTGAATTTGTTATTGTCTCAGAAACCGAACATAAGACCGGCACATCAGCACGAGCAACGATTTTGTTACCCGCCCTTGCATGGGGTGAAAAATGCGGTACTGTCACCAACTCTGAACGTCGGATTTCTCATCAGCGTAACTTCCTGCCCCATCCTGGTGAAGCAGAAGAAGACTGGTGGATTTTATCTCAAGTAGCTAAACGCATGGGCTACGGTGAAGCATTTAACTATCAATCTTCTGCCGACATTTTTAGAGAACATGCCGCCCTTTCAGGCTTTGAAAATAACGGAATTCGTGATTTTGATATAAGCGGACTGGCCACGATTTCAGATCAAGACTATGATGAACTCAAACCTATTCAATGGCCTGTTACCAAAAACAAGCCCAGCGGCACTTCTCGTATGTTTGAAGATAAGCAGTTCTTCACATCATCAGGCAAAGCCCACTTTATCGCCATTACACCACGATCACCAGTCTATGCCACCAGCAAAGATTATCCTTTTATTCTCAATACAGGTCGAGTACGCGACCAATGGCATACCATGATGCGTACCGCCAGATCAGCACGACTCAATAGCCATATATCCGAACCTATTGTACAAATTCACCCTGATGATGCAAAAAAGAGTCAACTTGAACATGGCAACCTTGCACAACTTGATAGCCGCTGGGGTAGTATGTTAGCTCGTATTGTCATTACTGAAGATCAACGAATCAGCAGCCTATTTGTGCCGATGCATTGGAACGATTTTATTGCGTCAAAAGGAAGAGCAAACTCACTGGTTAACCCCGTTGTTGATCCCCTCTCAGGCCAACCAGAATCAAAACATACGCCTGTAAAAATCATGTCCTACCAACCTGTCTGGCATGGTTTTGTCTTATCTCGCAAGCAGATCGTAGATCATCGTTTCGATGCTGACTACTGGGTCGAAATAAAAGGCAATCAATTTTGGCGCTATGAACTGGCCGGAACATCACCCATTAAAGATCATTCCGAATGGATCAGGCAACGGCTAGGGCAAGGCGAATGGTTAGAATTTAGCGATACTGCCCAACAACAATTCCGTGCTGGCAAACTAATAAACAATACATTACAAAGTGTTGTTTTCATCTCTCCAGACCACCAACTCCCAGCCAGAACATGGCTTAGCCAATTATTTATTGAACCAACACTCAATGATGAAACTCGCATGAGTTTACTGGCAGGAAAATCGGGAGCGGGCATACCCGATACAGGCGCCATGGTCTGCGCCTGCTTTGGCGTAGGCGAAAATACAATTAAAGAAGCTATTGACTGCGGCAAAGCAAAAACGATCGAAGATATTGGCACCTTACTCAAAGCAGGCACAAACTGTGGCTCCTGTGTGCCAGAGATTAAAAA
>CAYSGK010000071.1:8002-9771 GCA_964430395.1 uncultured Methylophaga sp. | reverse complement strand
GATATTCACTTTGATTGATATGCTTTCTAGCATATGCTAACAATCTTTTTCTTAACGCTGTTCCATTATTTTCCAACACTAAAAACAAATCCACTAATGCACTATACAAATTTTCTGTTTTGTTTGTTTGTATCATTAGATAAATCCGTTTAACATGACTATTTAAGTCTGTAGCGTTTCGCGTTATATTATGTGCTAGGTATACTATCGTTTTGCTGGCACAAAACTCATCGTTTAACACACCATGCCAAAACACAGGTTCAACCCAATGGCCAATAAGCTCTGTGCTTACTGTAGATTCAGATAATTTTGTAACGATTGCACCCATTTTATCTTCCATAATTTAGTGAATTGTCATTTACTGACAATTACTGTCATATCCAGCTATAAGCCATCACCATTTAAGACACACATTACTCAAGTAAAAATTCGTGTTTTATCAAAGCAATAAATACACTGCACCAACGATTAGCACGACTGAAAATAATTGTCGTAAAACTAACAAAGGTAAATTATTAGCAATTTTCACACCAAGAATTGCAAAAAAGGAGCTGGTACTAATTATCCCTAAGAATGCAGGCCAATAAATATACGTTGTCATACCTTCCACATGCACTTTTTCCATAATAAAAAAACCAGCGACGGCAGCAATTGATATCGGTAAACTGCAAACTACAGAGGTAGCAATGGCTTGTCTTATGGACTGTTTTGCCATCAATAGATAGGGAATAATAATCGTTCCTCCACCAATACCCACTAACGCAGAAATCATGCCCGCAACACCACCAAAACTGATTAAAGCGGAATTTTTCAGAAAAGCACTATGCTGATGAATAGCGTTAGGAAGCCATATTTTCACACCGACAAAGATGATATAAAGAGCAAATAATTGTTGTAATAGTTTACTGGCTAACATCGTTGCCATAATGGCTCCGAGTGAACTGCCTATAATTAATCCAGGAGCAAGCTTTTTAACGAGATGCCAATTTACATTACCTCGCCGATGGTGTGCGTAGCTTGATGTAAGAGAGGTAACAATAATGGTCATCAGTGACGTAGCCACTGCCATATGCATGGTATAGTGTTCAGATAAGCCTTGCCAACTGAATGACAATAACAAGGCGGGAACAATAATAACGCCACCACCTAAGCCAAGTATCCCCGACGATAATCCTGCAAGAGCTCCAAGCAAAGCATAAAAAAACCATTCAAGCATCGTAAGCCTCATTACAAGATGTATCACGGGGTAATACTTTACACATTACATTAAATCGCGTATAAAAAAGTTTCGCATTGCGAACAATGATTGCACCACTCATTTGTGCAGCTATTTAAATTTACAGTGAGGTTTGGCCTATGACATCGTTAAGTTACCTACCCGTAGTACTGGGGGTTTTTGGTTTATTTTGCGCATTTTTAGTTTATAACAAGATGAAAGATTCACCAGCAGGTTCGGGAAAGGTTACTGAAATTGGTGATCAAATCCATTTAGGTGCCATGGTGTTTATGAGGGCGGAATATTCACGTCTTATCATTTTCTGTATTGTGTGTATCACTGCTCTTGGCTTTTCTGATTTAGGCTGGGCTACAGCTTCAGCTTTCTTACTCGGTGCTGTTTGTTCTGGCATCGCTGGTTATATCGGTATGTATGCCGCAACTAAAGCGAATGTACGAACAGCCACTGCCGCCCAAGATCAAGGTGCATCAGCTGCATTAACTATTGCCTTTTTTGGTGGTTCTGTCATGGGGCTTACGGTCGCCTCAATGGG
>CAYSGK010000071.1:0-7902 GCA_964430395.1 uncultured Methylophaga sp. | reverse complement strand
GATAGTCAACAAGTATTGATGTTTATGCCTTTGGCTCTAGCTTCTGTTGGTTTGCTTTGCTCAATTGCGGGGATTTTTGCAGTTAAAATCTTTTCAGCTAAAAGTCCCGAGGTTGCGTTACGTATAGGCACCATGGGTGCATCAGTCTTGTTTATCGCTGTCGCTTACGTACTTATTACACAATTAGGCGGTACTATTAATGTATGGATTGCCGTGCTGACTGGTGCTATTGGTGGCATTATCATCGGCTTAGTCACTGAATATTACACCGGTGGCGCCCCAGTAAGAAAACTTGCTAAAGATGGTGAAACAGGGGCTGCCACAGTATTAATAAGTGGTTTATCTTTAGGCATGCGATCTGTAGCTATCCCCGTTATCACCATTGCTACAATCATATTTATTGCTAGTAATTATGCTGGCTTATATGGTGTAGGTATTGCCGCTGTAGGTATGTTAGCTACTGTTGGTATCACCATGGCTATTGATGCTTATGGCCCTGTTGCAGATAATGCCGGCGGTATAGCGGAAATGGCAGGCATGGGCGAAGAAACACGTGAAATCACGGATTCTTTAGACGAATTAGGTAATACCACTGCAGCAATCGGTAAGGGGTTTGCCATCGGTGCAGCAGCATTAGCAGCGCTTGCATTAATTAGTGCTTATATTGAAACGATTAACCACGGTGGCAATGAATATCAATTATTAATCAATGATCCGATTGTTTTAGTTGGCATGTTTTTAGGTGGTATTTTCCCATTCTTAGTAAGCGCCATGACGATGACTGCCGTGGGTGATGCGGCCTTCGATATGATTCATGAAATCCGTCGCCAATTTAAAGAAATTCCAGGTTTATTAGAAGGCACCGCTCAACCTGATACCGCACGTTGTGTTGATATTGCTACTAAAGCAGCCTTGAATAAAATGATTATGCCTGGTGTGTTAGCCGTGGGGGCACCTGTCGTTGTCGGATTTGGCCTTGGCCCAGTTGCACTAGGTGGCATGTTAGGTGGTGCGTTAATTTGTTGCGTTATGATGGCTCTAATGATGGCTAATGCAGGTGGCGCATGGGATAATGCTAAAAAACATGTTGAAAAAGGCAACCTTGGTGGCAAAGGTTCAGATGTACATACCGCTGTTGTGGTGGGTGATACAGTCGGTGATCCATTAAAAGATACTTCTGGCCCTGCGATGAATATCTTAATCAATGTAATGGCGATAGTAAGTTTGGTTATTGCTCCCTTGCTTGTTTAATTTAACCTCAACTCGGGATAAGAATAGTCAGCAATACTATAATTTACAATAACTTATAAACTGATTCAGAGTGCATGTGCCATTCCAATTCTGAGC
Organism: uncultured Methylophaga sp.; assembly: GCA_964430395.1. Lineage (GTDB taxonomy): Bacteria > Pseudomonadota > Gammaproteobacteria > Nitrosococcales > Methylophagaceae. Next base: position 6,555 of record CAYSGK010000071.1, on the reverse strand, counting down.
GCATCTATGCAGCAATAGTTATTTATATCTAGGGATAGATGGTATGCAAAAAATGTAGGAACAATTTTTGTCCCTTGCAAATGGATGAAACGACGAAGTGGGATGGCTCAAGCGCTTCTTCGATGGTTTAAAAACGCTTTATGTAGCGTTATTGATTTTGGATAAGGGTATAATCAAAAAGCCACGTTTTACGTGGCTTTTTTTGCTACATTCGTCCAATTTTATCAATAAACGCATTAACGCTTGAAGAGCTTAGTTATTTTACCTATAACTGAATCAGCACCACTTTCTTCTTCATAGTTTTCTTCATCATCTGCATCCTGCATATCTTGCTCTTTTGTGGCGGCTTTAACTTTTCGCCGTTCAACGCCCGATCGCCTATCCTCTTTATCAATTTCGTAACGAATCATTCCCCTCCGATCTTTTAAAACCCGACGCGATTCTTTTCTACGGTCATTATCACCCGAAAAATCAAAATCTTCTTCCATTGTCAATATCGATTCCACTAGTTAATACTCCAGTAATATGATTAACACCATACGCTTAATTTAAATGTTCATCAATACCCACAATTTGGGGTTAATGCTAAAATACTGATTCTATCTATTTTTCAATACATTAAATTGTTGTTTAGTCTGTGTATAAGGGCAAGTAAACGCTAGATAATAAGCGCAAAGTTGCAGATCTTCTTTATCTTCAGTTCCATATAATCTATCGCCAATAACGGGAAAACCTAACAAAGCACTATGGCGCCTAATTTGATGTTTACGCCCCGTATCAATAGATACATCTAATAATGACCGATCCTGCTCAGCATCATACTTAATAAAAGTGAAATAACTAGTTGCATGCCGCTCATCAATATCATTTTCGACTTTTATTGGATTATCTGACGTTGTTTTGTCGCTAAACCGGCCATGCACCCATATTTGATAGCGCTTATCAACTTGTCTCTGTTGAAATAATTTAGATAATGCTGCCGCCGTACCTTTTTCATGGGCAATAACAATTAAACCGTTCGCAGCGCGATCAAGTCGGTGAACAACAAAACTTACCCGTTGCGGTTTAAGGTGTTGTTCAGCCCAACGTGTGATGGTGCAATGGTCACCCCATTTTGATCCTTGAGATAATAAGCCATAAGGTTTATTCCAAACACTGTAACGACCCTGATCAAATATCAACTCAGGTTCAGGGGGAATTAAATCTAATACTTTAGGGTCGAAATATATATGAAGTGTCTCACCTCTTTTTATCAGTTTTTTTGCGCGTCGTAGCCGTTGAGTGTGCTTACCTTTGCTCAACCACACGGCACCCTTTTGCATGACTTGTTTTATTTTTTGTTTTGATAATGTAGTCTCTGCCGCCAATATGTCGACTACAACACTGTTTTGTTGATGCACTTTTATATGTTTTTCAAATCGTAGTAAGCTATCTGTCATTGGATGATTTTTCAGTTTGGCGTAGAATTACTATTAACACTCGGTGTCTATATTGTTTAGTAAATGGAGTTTAAATATGTTTATACAGTATTTCCATAAATCTTTTGTCTTTTTTGCCTTAATATTATTGGCTACCTCTTCTTTTGGTGGCGCTTATAAATGGGTGGATGCCGAGGGTGAAACACATTATACCCAACAAGATCCTGAGAACATACCTTCAGAATTAATTGAGCCTCCGCCTCCTCCCGCGCTCGATCCTGTTGCAGCACAACAAGAAATTGAAATTCTTATTGAGAAACAAAATGGTACTTATGAAGAAAATGAAAAAGAGCGTCAACGCATAGCATCTGAAGCCGCTGAAAAAGAGAAAAAAGAAGAATATTGTCGTGTCAACCGACAAAATCTTCAATTATTTCAAAATAACCCTGGCGACAAAGTGGTTGACCCTGAGGGTAATGTGACGCGACTCACCGAGGAGAATAGACTCCAAAAAATTGCTGAGATTCAAAAAAATATTGCTGAACACTGTCAATAGTAACCAACAAATCAAAGGAGATATTACTATGCCCTATCTTAATATTGTTACTAATCAAACTATCAATGACGAATCTGCTTTACTAAAAGCCGCAAGTCAAACCGTTGCCAAAGCAGCGGGTAAACCAGAAAGTTATGTAATGATTGCCGTTGAAACTAAAGCCACAATGCTTATGGGTGGCAGTGATGCCCCTACTGCCATTTTAGATTATCGCGCACTTGGGCTACCTGCTGACCGCACGGCATTTTCAGATGCTTTGTGTTCACTTATTACAGAACAACTCGGTATTGCAGGCGATCGCATTTATATCAGTATGACTGATTCAGAAAGACAAAACTGGGGCTGGAACCACAGCACCTTTTAACGTTTAATAAACTACTACATAACAAGGCTCAATATTTACACATGCGCACATCTCAATTACTTATCGCCACTTTAAAAGAAACCCCTACAGATGCAGAAATTATTAGCCATCAGCTTATGCTTCGTGCTGGATTAATCCGCCGATTGGCATCAGGGCTTTATACATGGCTGCCTTTAGGGTTAAAGGTCCTACGCAAAACAGAAACTATTATACGTGAAGAAATGGCGCGAGCTGGTGCACAAGAATTATTAATGCCGTCAGTTCAACCTGCCGAGTTATGGCAAGAAAGCCAGCGCTGGGAAAAATATGGCCCCGAATTATTACGCATGACAGATCGTCATGGTCGAGAATTTTGTTATGGCCCAACTCATGAAGAAGTCATTACCGATTTAGTGCGTCAAGAGATTCGTAGCTATAAACAGCTACCTATCACTTTTTATCAAATTCAAACCAAATTCCGCGATGAAATTCGTCCGCGCTTTGGCATTATGCGTGCCCGTGAATTTTTGATGAAAGATGCCTATTCATTTCATATTGACCAAGCATCATTACAGCAAACCTACGATGAAATGTTTGCCGCTTATAACCGTATTTTTGAACGAATTGGTCTAAAATTCCGACCTGTTCAAGCCGATACGGGCAGTATTGGCGGCAATGCTTCACATGAATTTCATGTTTTAGCGAGCTCAGGTGAAGATGCCATTGCTTTTAGTGATGGTAGCGATTATGCCGCCAATATTGAATTAGCTGAAGCCGTTGCTCCTGCTGGCAAACGTCCAGCTGCTACAGCGACGATGACAACGGTCGATACACCTAAAAAACATACTATTGAAGAAGTCTGTGAATTTCTTTCAATTCCACCAGCACAATGCTTAAAAACATTAATTGTTGAAGGTGCTGAAGAAGGCACTGTCGTCGCCTTAGTATTGCGCGGCGATCATGAATTAAATGAAATAAAAGCTGAAAAACACCCTGCTGTTGCTGAACCATTAACCTTTGCCACAGCCGAGCAAGTTTTTGAATGTTGTAATGCTAATATCGGTTCGATTGGTCCAATGGGTTTAACTATACCCGTGATTGTTGATCGCGCAGCAGCACACGTGGCTGATTTCGCTTGTGGTGCAAATGAAAACGAAAAACATCTAAGCGGTGTAAATTGGGGCCGTGATCTAGCAGAACCAGAAACGGCCGATCTGCGAAATGTTGTGGTCGGTGATGCTAGCCCTGATGGTCAAGGCATTTTAGATATTGCTCGTGGCATTGAAGTAGGTCATATCTTTCAGCTAGGTGATAACTACAGCAAAAAGTTAAATGCTAATGTGTTAGCCGATACGGGCAAATCACAAGTGCTAACGATGGGCTGTTACGGTATCGGTGTTTCACGCGTAGTAGCCGCTGCGATTGAACAAAACCATGATGACCGCGGCATCGTTTGGCCGCTAGCTATTGCACCATTCCAAGTCGTATTAGTGCCGATGAATGCACATAAATCAGTGCGTGTACGTGAAGCTGCTGACGAAGTTTACAAACAACTACTAGAAGCGGGTGTTGATGTATTAATTGATGACCGCGGCCTACGCCCTGGTGTTGCCTTTGCTGATATGGAATTAATCGGTATTCCACATCGTTTAGTGCTGGGTGAGCGAGGTTTAGACAACGGTATGATTGAATATAAGTGTCGTGCAGATGGCGAAGGTGATGAATTTGCTATTGCCGATGTTGTCGCCGAGATTCAAAAACGCTTGAAAGGATAAAATAGCAGACTGATGAGCATCATTAAACAAAATGATTTTATTGATAGCATCACCGATGCCTTGCAGTTTATTGCCTGTTATCACCCCAAAGACTTTATTCAAGCAATGGCAAGTGCCTATGAAAAAGAGCAATCGCCTGCTGCTAAAGATGCCATTGCACAAATTCTAGTTAATTCGCGCATGTGCGCTGAAGATAAACGCCCTATTTGCCAAGATACCGGCATTGTTAATGTCTTTATCAAAGTCGGCATGAATGTGCAGTGGCAAACAGATCAAAGCCTTGATGATATGGTCAATGAAGGTGTGCGCCGCGCTTATCTGCATCCAGACAATGTATTGCGTGCATCAATCGTCAGTGATCCCTTAGGTTCCCGCATTAATACCAAAGACAATACCCCTGCCGTGATTCATACTGACATCGTATTAGGTGACAAAGTTGAAGTGCATATCGCAGCAAAAGGCGGTGGCAGTGAAAATAAAGCCAAATTTACCATTCTAAACCCGAGCGACAATATTGTAGATTGGGTGCTAGACACTGTGCCTAAAATGGGCGCTGGTTGGTGTCCACCGGGCATTATAAGCATTGGCGTTGGCGGCACAGCTGAAAAAGCCATGCTAATTGCTAAAGAAGCACTGATGGAATCTATTGATATTCAAGACCTCATCGAACGTGGCGCTAAGACTGCCGCTGAGAAACTACGTATTGAGCTTTATACCAAAATTAATCAACTCGGCATTGGTGCGCAGGGTTTAGGCGGCTTAACCACCGTATTAGACGTTAAGCTTAGTGAATACCCTACTCATGCGGCTTCATTACCTGTTGCGATGATTCCTAACTGTGCTGCAACACGCCATAGCCATTTTATATTGGATGGCAGTGGTCCAGCGCAATTTGAACCACCAGCACTATCTGATTGGCCAGATATCACATGGCAAGCTGCAGCTAACACTCGTCACATTAATTTAGATACCATTACACAATCAGATACTGAACAATGGCAACCGGGCGACACGCTATTACTCACAGGCCATATGCTGACAGGTCGTGATTCAGCGCATAAAAAAATTGCTGATTTATTTGCTGATGGCAAATCCTTACCTGAAGGCTTAGATTTTAATAATCGCTTTATTTATTATGTCGGCCCTGTTGATCCCGTTAAAAATGAAATAGTCGGCCCCGCCGGCCCCACCACCGCCACGCGGATGGATAAATTTACCGAAATGATGTTAGCAAAAACAGGCTTGCTCGGTATGATCGGCAAAGCTGAACGTGGTCCAGCCGCTATTAAGGCGATAAAAGATCATAAGTCAGTCTATTTAATTGCCGTCGGCGGCTCTGCTTATTTAGTATCAAAAGCCATCAAATCATCACGCATTGTTGCGTTTGAAGAAATGGGCATGGAAGCTATTCGCGAATTTTATATTGAAAATATGCCGGTCACCGTTGCTGTAAACAGCAAAGGGGAATCAGTACATCAATCAGGCCCCGCAGAATGGAAGCAGAAGATTGCTGATATTCCCATCCATAAAAAATAGGAAAAGCCTATGCCAATCGCCATTTCATTACATATTTTAGCTGCCGTTATTTGGGTTGGCGGCATGTTTTTCGCTTATGTAGCTTTGCGACCTGTTGCGGCATCACAACTTGAACCAGCGGCAAGATTAACACTGTGGGCTTCAGTCTTTGCACGCTTCTTCCCTTGGGTCTTTATGTGTATCGCGTCGTTACTAGCCACAGGCATTTGGATGATCTCCTTCATGGGCGGCATGGCAACAATAGGTATTCATGTTCATATCATGCTACTAATCGGCATCATTATGATATTACTCTTTCTACATGTTTATTTTAGTCCCTTTAAAAAGCTAAAATCGAATACATTATCAGAAGACTGGCCAACAGCTGCAACGGCCTTAAATCAAATTCGTAAGCTTATATTGATAAACTTGGCATTAGGATTGCTAGTTATAATCATTGCCTCAGCCGGACGATATTTATAATATTATGATGAAATTCTCTAGCCTAATTTTCTTCAGTTTATTTTCAGCACAGCTTCTCGCTGCTGAGGGAGTTTCGCGTACCACGGACAATAAAGGCGTAGTTGAATTCAGCAATATTCCTGCTCAAAATAAAACGGGGAAAACAACGCTCATTTACAGCTATTCCGATGGTAATACAGGCTCAGTTTTTACTGATCAAAAACCCACACATACTTCTAATTATAATGTATTAAAATTTGAATGTTACGCCTGCAACCCAAACTCAAAAATCAACTGGAATACGGTTACACTTGATCTTAAGTCCTTCTCTCAAACTATTGATTCAGAATCAAAAAATAATAATGTAGATCCTGCTTTAGTACGTGCATTGATTCATGCCGAATCAGCCTTTAATTCACAAGCTACCTCACGGGTAGGCGCACAAGGTTTAATGCAGTTAATGCCTGATACTGCCGAACAGTTAGG
>CAYSGK010000070.1:0-9782 GCA_964430395.1 uncultured Methylophaga sp. | reverse complement strand
CCCAGGGTCTTATTGCCTAAATTAAATGAATTAACGCCAAAACCTGGAGACGTTCCTGGCTTTAGCCACGGATATTATGTAGATGGTACACCGGTTAGTAGTGATGTGAAGTTTAGCGACGGCACCTGGCATACTGTGCTGGTTGGTGGATTGCGAGGTGGAGGGAAAGGTGTATATGCGCTTGATGTAACTGATATCCCTGCAGATGCTGAAGCAAGTGCTGACACGGTTGCGTTATGGGAGTTTACACCAGCAGATGATACCGATATGGGCTACAGTTTTAGTCAGCCCAGCATTGTAAGGCTAAATAACGGTAACTTTGCTGCTATATTTGGTAATGGATATAATAGCGCTGCTCAAAAAGCCGTGCTTTATATTGTTGAGTTTGATACAAGTAGTGGCTATACTCAATATTATAAATTTGATACCGGAGTTGATGCAGGATCTAACGGAATGTCCACAGCAACAGTTATTGATATTAATGGTGATATGATTGCTGATAGAGTGTACGCTGGTGACTTGCGCGGTAATGTCTGGAGCATAGATATTAGTGATTCAAATAGTGCTAACTGGGGCTTTAGTTATTCATCATCGATGCCTCAAACTCCACTCTTTACCGCAATAAATGGTAGTGGGGAGGTCCAACCTATTACTGTACCAATCGCAGTGAGCGAGCATCCATTAGGACCACTAGCAGGCTATATATTAAACTTTGGAACCGGCAAGTACCTTGGTCAGACAGATAATAAAAGTACTGGCGAGCACACACAAAGTATGTATGGTGTATGGGATTATGGTGTAGCTGGAGTCACACGTGCAAATATGCAATCGCAAGAAATTCTTGCAGAGTTAGTGCACGCCACCTCAAATACTCAGGTACGTGTTACTTCGGCACATGGCCCAATACACTGGATGAATAATGGCCACCTTGTTGGTGAGACCAGCTGGCAGACGCAAGTTGATCAGGCCGGCTGGTACATGGATCTACAAGATACTGCGAGCGATAATCATGGTGAACGTGTAGTTTCAAAAATGGTCGTACGAGGAAAAGCCATTATTTTGTCTACGTTATTACCTGCCGTTGACCCTTGTGAAGGAGGTGGTAGTGGTTGGACGATGACCTTAAATGCCGCAACAGGCGCACGTTTTAATCAATCACCTTTTGATATAAATGGTGATGGTTTGTTTACTAGCGATGATTTTGCTGATTTGGATAACAATGGCACAGCTGATACAGCAGTGAGTGGTGTGAGATCAAACTCGGGCATACCTAGTATTCCGATATTGCTAAGTGTTCCAGGAGGCGGAACCGTGGCTATATCTGACCATAGCTCAAGTGCCCTAGCATTCGACGACTCAAGCACTACAGCGTCATACTCATGTACTGCTAGCGTTGGCTCGTGTACTGTAGTACCGCCGACTACACCGGGCGGCTCTCCAACCTGTAATGTATCGGTTGTGGGTGCGAGTTGTTACATCGGCGGACATTGTGCCGGTGGCTCATGTCTTGGCTTTAACTTCTCAGATACAGGGCGCCAAAGCTGGATACAGTTAGAATAATAGAACCAGCACCCAGAAAGCAGTTCGGCTTGCTTTATGGGTGCGGGTGCTTTTCTTAGCTTGGCATTGAAAGAGGATATGATAATGGAAATTCCAGGTATTGCACCATTAAGCGGTCAGCCTACATTGACTAACCCTTTAAGTCGGGAGAGCTTGCTGGAAGGGCGGGTTACTACATCGCAAGGAGTTGAAACGCATAATACTGAGGTGGTGCGTGAACAGCCATCGACAAGCGTAAAGAGTGCCGAGGTTGTAGATCAAGTAGCTAGCAGCGCATCGACAGCTTTTGAAGCGAATCATTTTGGCGGCATAGTCGATATAACTGTTTAACAAAGGGCTTAATGTATGGTTGCACCTATTATTTCAGATGATCCTCTTTATCGTTTATTGCGAGAATGCAAGATGGATGAATTTAATCAGCGCGTTGCCGCGGGGGAGAAAGCAGATTTACGATCATGTGATTTCCGCCATGTAAATTTGCAAGGACTTAATGCCGAAGGTTTAGATTTTTCAAATAGCTATTTTAGGCAAGCGGATTTACGCGGTGTTGATTTTACTGTTTGTGCGAATTTCAATGGCGCAAGTATTCATGGCGCCAAAATTTCGGGCACCTATTTCCCTGCAGAGCTTCGCGCTGAAGAAATTTTACTGTCGTTAAATAATGGTACGCGTTTGCGTTACGGTGCCTAATGAGCCAAAAGCCAATAAAATGGTTTCTTGCATCTTTTCGCGGCTGAGGCCGCTCCCACACCTATTGATACTACTCAATCTGCTTGAAAATTATTCTGTCATTCCGGTAGGATTGTAGCCGGAATCTATTAATTATGCAGCAAGATCCCCGGTAAGCATGTACTCAGCTCGAGTGGGTAAGATCTTTAAGCACTCTTAGGCAAAAAACGAGCACTAAATAACCCTGATTCAAAAAGCAGCCAAATAGGTAAAGCTAATAAGGTTTGCGAAATAACATCCGGCGGAGTGAGTAGCATGCCTAATACAAATGCTCCTACAATGATGTAGGGGCGTTTTTCAGCTAAACTTTCAACAGTTGATACGCCAGTCCAGATTAATAAAAGCGTCGCAATGGGCACCTCAAACGCTAAGCCAAAAGCAAAAAATAGCTTTAATACAAAATCTAAATAACTACTTATATCGGTCATAATGGCCACGCCTTCGGGTGCAGCTTGAGTGAAAAAACCGAACACCAGAGGAAACACCACAAAATAAGCAAAAATTATCCCTAAAAAGAATAATAATGTGCTGGCAAACAATAGAGGAAACACTAATTTTCGCTCATTGTCATATAAGCCTGGTGCAATAAAAGCCCACAGTTGATACAGCAAAATAGGCACAGCTAAAAGCACAGCAAGACTCAAGGTAAGTTTAAAAGGAATTAAAAATGGCGAGGCCACTTCCGTTGCGATCATAGTGCTTGATTCGGGCAAGTGGCGCAAAAGTGGCTCTGCTAGAAAATGATATAAGTCATTTGAAAATGGTAGTAAACAAGCGGCAATAATAGCGACAGCTAACAGCCCCCGTAATAGGCGATCACGCAGCTCAATTAAATGAGAAATTAACGGTTGCTGATTATCGATGGCCATTGTCTTTTTCAATGGGGTCAGACTCGATTGATTCTTCGAGTATGTTTTCGCTAGATTTTTGGTCGATAGTTTGAGAATCAATTGAGTCCGACCCCATTGAAACATCTAGAGCTTGCTTGAGCTCTTCTGCCCGCAGTTCACGCGATATTTCAGATCGTATGGATTGAAAAGAGGCCGTCGCTCTTCCGATCCATAATCCTGTCACGCGCACCAGCTTAGGCAGGCGTTCTGGCCCGACCACAACTAGGGCTACAACAGCAATTAAGAATAGCTCCCAGAAACCAATATCAAACATGGTTTATAGCTTTCCTGTCTGCTCCCACATACCTAAATAATATTTCGAGACTCCCGTAGCTTGTTAGCGAGTGCCTAGAGATCCTCGATAAAAGATCTCGAGGATGACGCTGAATTATAAGAGCCTGATTAAATAAATTTAAGCTTGCCATGTTTTTCAATGAAAATATTTTAACTTGAATGTTTATCTTTTTCGTTTTCTACGCTGCGATTGATGACATCATCAGAGTTGCCTTCAATCTCACCCTCGCGCATAGATTGTTTAAAGTTTTTAATGGCGCTACCCACATCGCCACCTAGTGAGCGTAATTTTTTTGTGCCAAACAATAAAATAATAATGGCTAAGACAATTAATAATTGCCAGATGCTTATTCCGCCGAATCCCATAATGTTCTCCTAATAATTCAAAGCTAGATCCCGGTTAAAATGTGCCGGAATGATGTGTTGGATAGCTTCAGGTTTTTTAATTAAATCCGGGCAGGCCTTTGCCGCCCAAAATATGTATGTGTAAATGTCTGACTTCTTGGCCACCACCGGGGCCGGTATTGATAATGGTGCGAAAGCCATCTTCTAAGCCTTGTGAACGCGCTAACTCAGGTAAGCTTAACATCATATAGGCAATTAAAGATTGATGTTCTTCATTAAGGTGGTCGAGACTTTGAATATGAACCTTGGGAATAACTAACAAGTGAACAGCCGCTTTTGGATTAATATCTTTAAAAACGAAGATTTGCTCGTCTTCATAGACTTTCGACGATGGAATGTCACCGGCAATAATTTTACAAAAGAGGCAGTCAGACATTATTTGCTCCGATTCGCTTTTTCTTCTAGCCCTGACAAGCCAAAGCGACGATCAAGTTCATCAAGGATGATTTGTGGTTCAATATTGTTATGCGCCAGCAAGACTAAACTATGAAACCATAAATCTGCAGTCTCATAAATAATTTCGTCACGATTGCCACCTTTGCCTGCAATTATTGTTTCGGTTGCTTCTTCGCCTAATTTTTTTAATATTTTATCAGTTCCACCATGATAAAGGCTGGCAACATAAGAGCTGTCAGGAGAAGCTTGTTTTCGTTCTTCAAGAATTTCTGCAAGTCGGTTCAATACGTCACTCATTTGTATATCTCTTTAGGATCTTTAATTATAGCTTCAACAATGCGCCATTTCTTTTCAATGGGGTCAGACTCGATTGATTTGTCCTTGCTAGCTTTCCGCAGCGCCGCCGCTTGTAAATCAATCGAGTCTGACCCCATTGAAAGATCTAGCTGTTGATAAAAACAATGATGCCTTCCAGTATGACAGGCAATGCCGCCCTTTTGTTCGACCTCTATCAATATTGCATCACTATCACAGTCTAAACGAATGGATTTTAGGAGCTGTTGATTGCCGGATTGCTCGCCTTTATGCCAGATTTTTTGGCGTGAACGCGACCAATAAACAGCGTGTCCGGATTCTACGGTGAGGCGCAAGGCCTCTCTATTCATCCATGCTAAAGTGAGCACTTGCTTCGTTTTTTGTTCTTGCGTAATAACAGGCGCAAGACCGTTGCCATCCCATTTAACTTGATCTAACCAGTCCATTATAAGCGTACCTCAATACCTTGGCTTGCCATTTGTTGCTTGGCTTCTTCAACGGTGTGTTCACCAAAATGGAAAATGCTGGCAGCTAAGACTGCATCGGCGCGCCCTATTTTTACGCCATCAGTTAAGTCTTGTAACTTACCTACACCGCCCGACGCGATTACCGGTACGGCAACGGCATCACTTACTGCGCGCGTGAGCTCCAGATCAAAACCGGACTTGGTGCCATCTTTATCCATGCTGGTCAGTAATAATTCACCTGCACCAAAATCAACCATTTTTTTAGCCCATTCCACAGCATCAAGCCCGGTAGGTTTGCGACCACCGTGGGTGAAGATCTCCCAACGAGAAGTCTCTCCTTCTTCAGAAACACGTTTAGCATCTATCGCCACTACAATACACTGTGATCCAAACTTTTCAGTAGCCTCGCGAACAAATTCAGGGTTGCTGACAGCGGCTGAGTTGATGCCCACCTTGTCAGCACCTGCATTTAGCATGCGGCGCACATCTTCAACGGTGCGGATGCCACCACCGACGGTGAGCGGAATAAAAACCTGACTGGCAACCGCTTCAACAACATGCTCCATGGTGTCGCGGTTGTCATGTGTTGCCCGAATATCTAAAAAGGTAATTTCATCTGCGCCTTGTTCGTTATAGCGTTTAGCGACTTCAACAGGATCACCTGCATCACGAATATCAACAAACTGTACGCCTTTGACAACGCGACCATTATCAACATCGAGACAGGGAATAATGCGTTTGGCTAAGCCCATTTAGCTATAATCCTGTGGCGGATTAAGACGATCAGCAAGCGCTTGCCCTTCAGCCAGATCAATAGTGCCTTCATAAATTGCACGGCCAACAATTGCACCCATCACACCCTCGCTTTCATAATGGCATAGAGCCTTAATATCATTGTTATCGGTGACGCCGCCTGAGGCGATAACCGGAATATTAATAGCCCGCGCTAGATCGCGTGTTGATTCTAAGTTAACACCTTGCATCATGCCATCACGGCCGATATCGGTATAAATAATCGCTTCAACACCATCTTGTTCGAAATGTTTGGCGATATCGCTTACATCGTGATGTGATAATTTTGACCAGCCATCAATGGCGACTTTGCCCTCTTTTGCATCTAAGCCAACAATAATATGACCGGGGAATTCTGCACAAACGTCACCTACAAAGTGGGGGGCATTGACAGCTTTTGTTCCAATTATAACGTAGCGTACACCCGCATCTAAATAGGTTTGAATGGTTTCCTCATCACGAATTCCTCCGCCAATTTGTACGTCAAGATCAGGAAACTCTTTGCAAATATCATGAATAATACCGGCATTAACTGGTTTGCCTGCAAACGCACCATCAAGATCAACCATATGCAGACGTTTTGCACCGGCTTCAACCCATTTTCGGGCTACAGCAAGCGGATCTTCTGAAAAAACGGTGTTGTCATCCATGCGCCCCTGACGCAAGCGGACACAGTGACCTTCTTTAAGATCAATGGCAGGGATCAACAACATAATAGCTCTCCATTATTAAGGTATTTATATTTCATAGTTGGCCATTCCAGTTCACAAAGTTTTTTAATAATTGCAGACCGGCATGGTGGCTTTTTTCTGGATGAAATTGCACTGCAAAAATATTGTTTCTATAAAGTGCAGAGGTAAACTCATTTGGATATTCGGTGGTAGCCGCAATCACTTTTTTATTATCAGGATCAACATAATAACTGTGCACAAAATAAAAGCGACTACTTGGTTCAATGTTTTTCCATAATGGATGTGAAATTGTTTGATGAACTTGGTTCCAACCCATGTGAGGTACTTTTAAATGCGGCGCTGCATCCACATCAAAATGATGTACATTACCCTGAAAGAGGTTTAAGCCGTCTACTCCGCCATTTTCATCACTGTGTGTCATTAATAACTGCATGCCGATACAAATACCTAAAAAAGGTTTTTCAGCCGCAACTTGGTGGATTACTTCTGTTAAACCAAGGCGCTGAACTTCGGCAAGACAAGCGCGGATCGCGCCTTGGCCGGGGAAAACAACATGGCTTGCATTTAGAATACGCTCAGGATCGGCAGTCACTTCAACAGCAATACCCTTTGAAACTGTTTCTAGTGCTTTTGAGACCGAGCGCAAATTGCCCATGCCGTAATCGATTACTACAATACTCATAATTTAAAAACTAGCTGATTAAAGCGAACCTTTAGTTGAGGGTAACTGTTCTAATGCGCGAGGGTCGAGAGATACTGCCATGCGTAATGCGCGGCCAAAAGCTTTAAAAATTGTTTCCGCAATATGATGTGCATTGCGACCCTTTATCGAATCAATATGCAAGGTCATTCCGGCGTGATTAACAAGGCCTTGAAAAAATTCATAAAACAAATCAACATCAAACTCACCAATTTTATCGCGCGTGAAACGGACATCAAATTCGATTCCAGGGCGACCAGATAAATCTAACACAACGCGGGATAAAGCCTCATCTAGCGGAATATATGCATGACCATAGCGGATAATACCTTTTTTATCGCCCAGCACTTTTTTAAGCGCCTGCCCAATAGTGATGCCAGTATCTTCAACCGTATGATGTGCATCTATATGTAAATCGCCTTTGGCTTTGATATCAAGATCAAACAAGCCATGACGGGCGATTTGTTCCATCATATGGTCGAGAAAAGGCACGCCTGTTTCTGCTTTAAATTGGCCGCTGCCATCTAGATTTAGCGTTACCTCAATTTGAGTTTCAAGGGTGTTGCGTGCGACCGTAGCTGTACGAGAAGTCATGACGTTTCCATTGTGTCAGATAAAACAACATAATAACTGTTTCAGAGTCAGGTTTGAAGGGGTATGATAGTAGATTATGACACAAGTAACCAATGTAACGCCGTTATTTAAGGATCTGGCCAAGATTGAGCATGATCGCAATGTTGCATGCCATGCTTGCTCCCTTTATAGTTTATGTTTACCTTTGGGCTTGAGTAATAATGACCTCCTGCGGTTAGACAGTATTATTGAACGTAGCAAAAATCATAAACGTGGCCATACTTTATTTACTTCTGAGCAGCCATTTAAATCTTTATTTGTTGTGCGTTCTGGCTCGTTTAAAACGACCATTTCAGCGGAAGATGGCCGCGATCAAGTAACTGGGTTTTATTTTCCGGGGGAGTTTATTGCACTTGATGCAATTCATCAACAAAACTATCAATCAAATGCAAAAGCATTAGAAAGCAGCAGCGTGTGTGAACTACCTTTTGATAATTTGGAAGAAATTGGTAGAGATATGCCTCAACTTCAAATACAAATGCTAACGCGCTTAAGCAAAGAGCTTGCAGGCGATAAAAGCTTTATGTTGTTACTTGGTAAAAAAACAGCAGATGAAAAATTAGCAACATTCTTGTTGTCTTTATCTAAACGCTTTCAAGAGCGTGGTTTTTCTGCGACTGAATTTCAGTTAAGCATGTCTCGGAGTGATATTGCTAATCATCTTGGTTTGGCAGTAGAAACAATAAGCCGCCTTTTTTCAAGGTTTCAAGAAGAAGGCTTGATTTCAATCGCAGGCAAAGCGCTCTCAGTAAAAGACATTGAAAATCTCAGACAGATGTGTGGTTAAAAAACTACAAAAAGGACTATTTTAAAGCTAAAAACAACAACTACCCCAGCGTTTCTTGCAGAAACAATGCAATAAAGATGATAATTACCACACAAGTTGATGTGGATCATGGAAATGCTGGTATAACTCCGTATGATCGCTATCAATTAAATTATTTAGTAATTCAGGAGAAGTAATAATGAAAACAACAAAACTAGCTATTGTACTTTTAGCGGCAACAGGTATCTCAGCAATTGCTACACCAGCGATGGCCTATGAAGCAGGCGACTGGCTAGTGCGCGGCCGTGTTATTAATGTTAACCCTGTTGATGACAGCGGTTTAATATCGGTAGACGGTGCTGCCGTTGCGGGGAGCGGTGTTAACGTTGACAGTGATACTGTTCCAGAGCTAGATATAACCTATATGTTTACGCCTAATTGGGGTGCTGAGCTTATTTTAGGTTACTCTTCACATGATGTTAATGCCACAGGAACAACCAGTGGCTTGAATAAAGTTATTGATGCGAAGGCTTTACCTCCTACATTAACATTACAATACCATTTTATGCCAAATTCAAATATTCGACCTTATGTTGGCGCCGGCGTGAATTATACTTATTTCTTTGACGAAAAAGTAAAGGGGCCTTTAGATCAGCCGGGAGCGAAAGTGAAGATGGATGATTCTTGGGGCTTTGCAGTACAAGCAGGTGTTGATGTAGCATTAAACGATGATTGGTTTGTGAATCTAGATGTTAAATACCTAGATATTGATACAACAGCTCGATTTAAAGGCACAAGTGTTGGTGCAGGCAAGGCAAAAGTAAACGTCAATGTTGACCCTGTTGTTTGGGGTATTGGTATTGGTCGTCGCTTCTAAATCGAATTAAAAAGTAGTACCCATATTAGGCCCTCTTAATGAGGGTCTTTTTTTGCCTTTAATTCAGCTACCACCCAAGTTGTATGATTTATGCGTCTTCCCTGAGATCTTTTATCGGGGATCTACGGTTATACCCGTGACCATTCAATCTGCAGGTTTCAGAGTTTAGCACAAGCGTCAGAGCAAGGCGTAATGTGGAGGCACAAAAAACATGCTCCTCGGCAATTGCTCCTGCATTGCTCTACTATGTTACATCCTTGTAACGA
>CAYSGK010000069.1:0-9843 GCA_964430395.1 uncultured Methylophaga sp. | reverse complement strand
AATGAGTACATCTTCGGTTTCGGTGGCGGATACGCCAAAAACCTTCCAGGAATTAATCCTGCGACTGCAACAATACTGGGCTGATCAAGGCTGTGTGCTGCTGCAACCTTATGATATGGAAGTGGGTGCAGGTACATTTCACCCTGCTACCTTCTTGCGTGCGATTGGGCCTGAGCCTTGGAGTGCCGCTTATGTGCAGCCTTCTCGTCGCCCGACAGATGGCCGCTTTGGCGAAAACCCGAATCGCTTGCAGCATTATTACCAATTTCAGGTGGTGCTAAAACCGTCGCCTATCAATATTCAAGAATTGTATTTAGATTCGTTGAAAATGTTGGGTTTAGATACATCAATTCACGATATTCGTTTTGTTGAAGACAACTGGGAATCACCAACATTAGGCGCGTGGGGCTTAGGTTGGGAAATTTGGCTAAATGGTATGGAGGTTACGCAGTTTACCTATTTCCAACAGGTAGGCGGCCTAGAATGTCGGCCCGTAACAGGTGAGATTACTTATGGTTTAGAGCGCATTGCCATGTATTTGCAAGGCGTGAGCAGTGTCTATGATTTAGTTTGGTCTGAAGGGCCAAACGGTGTTGTGACTTATGGTGATGTGTTTCATCAAAATGAAGTGGAAATGTCAGAATATAACTTTGATCATGCTGATGTTGATAGCTTATTTACCAACTTTGATACCTATGAACGTGAAAGTGCAAAAATGATTGAAGCAGGTTTGCCGTTGCCAGCCTATGAGTTGGCTTTAAAAGCATCACATACTTTTAATTTATTGGATGCACGCAAAGCAATTTCTGTAACAGAACGACAACGTTTTATTCTACGTGTGCGTACCTTGGCGAGAGATGTAGCACAGGCTTATTATGATCGTCGCGAGTCGCTTGGCTTCCCGATGGTGAATAAGCAGGAGGCGCAATCATGAGCACACGCGATTTATTGATTGAGCTGGGCACGGAAGAGTTGCCACCCAAAGCGCTGAAAAAATTAATCAACGCGTTTGAAGCCAGCATCAAGCAAAGTTTAGATAAAGCAAAATTAAGTTTCACGACTATTCAATCTTATGCTGCACCACGTCGTATGGCCGTGGTGGTCAACGATCTGCAAGTTCGGCAACAAGATCGCATGGTTGAACGCCGTGGCCCAGCAGTTACTGCTGCGTTTGATGAGGATAGCAACCCAACGAAAGCGGTACAAGGTTTTGCTCGATCATGTGGTGTAGAGGTTGACGATCTTGAAAAAATGGAAACGGACAAAGGCGCATGGTTAGTATTTAAGCAACAACAGGCCGGTGTGGAAACTGCCGATTTGATCGGTGATATTTTGCAACAAGCTTTAACAGACTTACCTATTCCAAAACGCATGCGTTGGGCTGATTTGCCCGGTGAGTTTGTACGCCCTGTACATTGGCTTGTTTTATTGTTTGGTGATGATGTTATTCCTCTAGAATTATTAGGCGTAAAGTCTGGGCGTAATAGTTATGGCCATCGTTTCCATCATCCGCAAGCAATTGAAATTCAATCGGCACGCCATTATAAATCTCAGTTAGAACAAGCTCAGGTACGGGTTGATATGGAAGCACGCCGTCAAACTATACATGACCAAGTTGTGGCCTTAGCCACAAAGCTTGGTGGCGAGGCGGTGTTGAATGAAGATTTATTAGATGAAGTAACAGGCTTGGTTGAATGGCCAGTTGCTTTATCGGGCTCATACGACAAACGTTTTCTTGAATTGCCTGCTGAAGCATTGATTTCTTCAATGGAAGAACATCAAAAATATTTTGCAGTGCGTGATAAAGCGGGTGTGCTATTGCCGTACTTTATTACGATTTGTAATATTGAAAGTCGCGACCCTGCACAAGTGGTTGCTGGTAATGAACGTGTTATTTTGCCACGTTTGAGTGATTCAGCCTTCTTCTGGGAAACAGATCGCAAACGTCCACTAGCTGATCGCCAAGAGCAATTAAGAACCATTGTATTCCAAAATAAATTGGGAACGGTTTTTGATAAATCAGCTCGTGTTGCTAAATTAGCAGCAACGATCGCCACTGAAATTGATGGTGATGCCGCACTAGCAGAACGTGCTGCATTATTAGCTAAGTGTGATTTAGTGACTGAAATGGTGGGTGAATTCCCAGACTTACAAGGTATTATGGGACGATATTATGCACGTTTAGATGGCGAGCATGATGAGGTGGCAGAAGCTCTAGATGAGCAATATTTACCGCGATTCTCGGGTGATAAGTTACCCGAAACAAAAACAGGGCAAGCAGTAAGCTTGGCCGAAAAACTAGATACCCTCGTCGGCTTATTTGGAATCGGTCAGCCGCCAACGGGTGTGAAAGATCCCTTTGCTTTGCGTCGTGCTGCCTTAGGTGTGCTTCGAATAGTGATAGAAAATAAACTTGATGTTGATTTACAAAACTTAGTGCAGCATGCTCAACAAGGGTTTGATACGCAACTCACACAAGATGATGTGACAGGGCAGGTGATTCGTTATTTCTTTGATCGATTACGTGGTTATGCCTTAGACCAAGGTATAAAGGCAGACGTGTTTGAGGCGGTATTAGCTGTTCAACCGACAAAACCGTTAGATTTTATGCAACGATTAAGTGCGGTAACTGAGTTTAGGGCATTAGATGCAGCAGAATCGTTAGCGGCAGGTAATAAGCGTATTGGCAATATATTACGAAAAAATGATGCTGAAGGTAAAGGCGCTGAAATTGATAGCAAATTATTAAGCGAACCTGCAGAAAAAGCATTGGCAACGAAGTTAGCTGAAGTGAGCAAACAGGTTAAACCACTTGTTGAACAAGCTGATTATGCCGGTGTTTTACGCGCTTTAGCTGGCATGCGTGAAACGGTAGATGGCTTTTTTGATCAAGTAATGGTGATGGCTGATGATGAAGCTGTGCGTAATAATCGCTTGGCATTATTGAATCAGACGCGTGCCTTATTCTTGGGCGTGGCTGATATTTCGGTGTTGCAGCAATAAATGGAGTTACTCGATTTATGCCTTTAATAATACTGGACAGAGATGGCGTGATTAACCATGATTCGGATGACTTTATTAAGTCGCCGGCAGAGTGGGAGCCCATTGATGGCAGTTTAGAGGCGATTGCGAAATTAAATCATGCAGGGTATCGCGTTGTGGTGATTACTAATCAATCTGGTATTGCTCGTGGTTTATTGGATGTTGATACTTTGAGTCGGATCCACAATAAAATGCGGCGGATGCTTACTCAGGTGGGAGGCAAGCTTGAAGCGATTTTATATTGCCCGCACGGACCAGATGACGATTGTTCATGTCGAAAACCCAAAGAGGGCAGTTTTACTGAACTTGCCCAACGACTGCGAGTCAAACTCGATAATGTGCCTGCTATTGGCGATTCACTGCGAGATCTACAGGCAGCAGAGGCTGCAGGTGCTAGACCTATTTTAGTTAAAACAGGTAAAGGTGAGAGGACATTGTCCGAAGGTGGACTGCCTGAAAATGTTGCGGTTTATGATAATCTGGAAGTCGCAGTAAATGCATTGTTGGAATCTACAAAATAATGCTCTTTATCCGCTCAGCCATTTTTTTGATTCTTCAAATGATCACGGCAATTTTATTTTCATTAATAGGATTCCTTTTGTGGCCGCTACCCTTTGAGTGGCGTTATAAAATTATGAGTCGATGGGCTGTTTTAAACTTATGGTTTGTGGAAAAGATATGTGGAGTGAGTTATCAGGTAGAAGGCTTGGATAATATACCTGATGAACCCTGCGTTATTATGTGTAAACATCAATCAGCATGGGAAACATTAGTTTTACAAGCGGTATTTCCACCACAAGTATGGGTTTTGAAAAGAGAATTATTATGGATACCTTTTTTCGGTTGGGGCTTGGCCGTATTAAATCCAATAGCGATTGATCGGGGTGCCGGAAGAAAGGCGCTGAACCAAGTATTGGAACAAGGGAAAGATCGTTTAGCTTCGGGGGCGTGGGTCGTTGTTTTTCCTGAAGGTACTCGGATCCCACAAGGTGAAATGGGACGGTTTGGTATGGGAGCAGCACGGTTAGCAGTTGAGGCTCAGTGTGCGGTTATACCCGTTGCACATGATGCCGGTAAGGCTTGGCCACGACATAGTTTTATTCGGAATCCAGGCACTATTACCTTGGTTATTGGTGATAAAATAACCAGTGCTAACAAAAAAGCAGTAGAATTGAATGAACAAGTTTACCAATGGATGGAACAGCAAATGACGCAGTTAGAAGGTAACAAACCAATAACAAGAAAGAGATTGGTAAAAGAGGAACAGATACGTGGCTAAACCCGATGAGATTTTACGATTATTGTTAATTGATGATTCATTAACAACGGCGGATGTGATAACAACAACACTGAGAAGTGCTGGGCATACAGTACGGGCAGCACGTCATGATAATATGGCCGAAATAAAAGAGGCCTTAAATGAAAAATCATGGGATCTAGTTATTTGTCGAGATAGCTTAATTACCATCTCGCCGATAGAGTTTTTAGATTATTTGCGAAATTTAGGGCTTGATATTCCGTGTATTATTTTGACAGCTGAAACCAATCATGAGGATGAATTATTTGATCTTGGCGCACAAGATGTTATTGCTTACAGTGAGACAAAACGGCTACAGTTCGCCGTTACTAGAGAATTGAAGAATTTATTTGTTCGTCGCTTAAGTCGACGAAATGAACGCGCCTTGCGTGAAAGTGATAAGCGTAGCCAATTACTCCTTGAAATTTCACGTGAAGCAGTTGCATATATTCATGAAGGCATGCATATTTATGCCAATCAGGCCTATGTGACTTTGTTTGGTTTTGATGATGCTGAAGATCTTGACGGCCTACCTATAATGGATATGTTGGTGGCTAGTGAGCAAAAAAAATTCAAATCTTTTTTTAAGGCATTTTCTGAAAAAACAGATACGGAGGCTAAAACTGTTTCCGTCACATGTGTGAATGCTGATGAGCAAGAATTTGAAGCGCAGATCGAATTTAGGCATGCGGCAGTAGAGGGTGAAAATTGCATTCAAGTAACCGTTAAGGAAGAGCAAACTGTTTTAGTATCAGATGAACAGATTGTTCAGGATATTGATACGCTAACAGGGATCTATAGTCGTACACGATTTATGGATGAGCTGGGTCGAGCAACGCTACAAGCCAATGAGAATTCTGGAATATCCCAATTAATCTATATTGTATTAGACAACTTTCAGTCAATAAAAGATCAGGTGGGTTTAACTACAAGTGAAGCAATTATCAAAGCAGCAGCAGAACTTTTAAAAGCAGAGTTAAAAGAGGAGGAGTTCTTAGGGCGTTATTCAGATCAAGTGTTTACCATTATTATTCAGAATAGTGATGACAGCTATGTTGACGAACGTGCTGAAAACTATCGGAAAACAATAGAAGAATATGTGTCTCAGGCAGATGGAAAGCTTATTGACTTGAAATGCAGTATTGGGGTGAGCCGGATAACAGAAAATTTATTGTCGGCTGAAGAAGGCTTAGATAATGCTGATAAAGCGTGTGCTGAAGCACAGCGTGCAGGAGGGAATCGCGTCTCTAGGCATCAGATAGTGCTTTCTACTAAAGAAGCTGAAAGCCAAGATAAAGTGATGTGGATCAGCCGAATGAAAGAGGCATTAAAGAGTGAAGGATTCTCTTTGTATTACCAACCCATTGTTAGTTTGCACGGCGCGTCACAAGAATTATACGATGTACTTATTCGAATGAAAGAGCCGGATGGCACAGTAATTAGAGCCCGTGAGTTTATGAAATATGCACAACAGCCACAACTAGTTATTGATATTGATAAGTGGGTGATTGAAAATGCATTAAATAGTTTAGCTATCCACCGTGCTACATTCCCTAAAACACGATTCTTCTTAAAGTTGTCGAAACAAACATTGCTTGATTCTGCTTTTATCAATTGGTTAATTGCGCAATTAAAGGGGCATGGGTTTAACGGCAGTGTTTTTGTCTTTGAAATCAGCGAAACAGCTATTATAGATAATTTAGAAGAGACCCAAGCGGTGATCGCTAAATTGAAAAAAGTAGGCTGTGAATTTGGCCTAGAACATTTTGGCTCAGGCTTAGATTTTTCACACACATTAAGTGTGCTAGATGTTGAATATTTGAAAATTAATGGTTCTTTTGTTGAAAATATGGCAAAAGATAAGGAAAATCAGGCGGCAGTCAAAGCGATTATTGAAATGACGAAGCAAGCAGGTAAGCAAAGTATTGCCGAATTTGTTTCAGACGCAAGTAGCTTAGCATTATTGTGGCGATTAGGCGTTGATTATGCCATGGGCTATTACATTCAAAAACCTTCAGCAGACTTAAACTATAGCTTTGATAGTGATGAGTAAGCCTTTAATTTAACCGTAATTGTACGGAGAGTTCTTTTTTAAGATCACAATAATAATGATGGCATGATTGAGGAGTTTCTGCTGATATAAGCAGTGTGCATAGTGGCTCATCTTTCAATATGGCCGATCCCTTCGCAGGAATATCATGGCATGCAAGAGGCCATATTGTATCAGGTAAGATGAGAGCATCATGTTCGGCATAGTAATAATGAAGCCTTGAATATGATGATGTTTCAATAACTACTTCATCAGAAAGCAGGCCACGGCAAGCATTGATATGATGTTGAAATAAGGGCTCTCTACAATTGAGTAACTCTGCTGATGCGCTTATTCTTGGATTAAGCTCTAATATTAATAATTCTCCCTGTGCTGAAATTATAAAATCAATACTATTGAGACCATATAAAGTGACTGCTGAGGTTATTTTAGTAACGGCTAATTTTAAATCTTGTTGATGCTGTTCTGATATTAGCCATGGCGAAGTAATGCCACCTAGTCGGAAAGGTGATGACTCGCAAGGCTGTAGATATTGCTGATTGATGCTGAGCAGTTGAGCCTGTTTACCATTTGCGATAAATAAGCCTGAGCCACTTATACCTGCCGCATAACGTTGATAATAGACATGATCTGTTTGTTGCAGTGCCTTTAAATATTGGATATGTGTTCCACCAAGGCCTAATGATGATTTTGCTAGCCATTCATTATCATTAGGCTGCTTAAATAGGGTGTCAGGGTAAAAAATTTCGAGCTGGTTCAGCAGATTAAAAAATAGGGTCGGTGTTTGAATGGTATGAATACTGGTTGCGTTATTGCCAATAAGCGTAATATTGGCAGGAAGATTGTTTAGGAATGGGTAATGTTGCTCAATACCACTACCACAGATTAAAAAACAGTTTTCATCTTGAGATAAATTTGCAAGGATATCTATAATTTTCTTTTCTGATAGCTGGGATATTGGAGCAAGCTGTTGCCAACGTTCGGCAACCTCCAAGGTGTCTTGGTCGCCAAAGCAATCAGCCACCCAAACACGGTAACCGGCTTGGCTGGCTGATTGCGCTATAAAGCGGCCACTTTGTGCAAATACCAGTATAGGGAGTGGCTGATCTTGCACGGATATAGTTATTTAAACGAGTTTACGAGCACCATTAAAGGCATTGCGGAAGTCTAAATAAACCGGTTTATCAGAATTAAGAGTTTCCTCTAATAATGCTTGCTGTAATTGGTATTTTACATTACCAACAGCTAGTGCTCCAATACCGACGGCACCTTCAGAATTTATTGCATACTCTAAAGGTTTGCCTGAATCCATAAGCTTGACACCTTCAATACCTAGAGGAGGAACAGCATTCACATCTCCAGCCACTTTTAATCGTTTTGCATCTTCTAGAACCGAAGCGTTAAGTACCTGTATGCCTGCTTTTGCGGTACAAAAAACAATATCGGCATTCAATACCAAGCGAGCTTTATCGGCATCAGATGCTGCGGTTGTAGCTTTTAAATCAACACCGTAGCGCCGTTTTGCTTCATCGGCATACTCTAGTGCAGTATCGATAGAAAAGTGATCAACAATCGTTGTTACAGCACCTTGTTCAGCAGCAATAACAGCCGTGGCTAGACCAACTGGCCCTGTACCACCAAAGACAATTGCTCGCGCACCTTTAAGTTCTTGGCCAAAATTATTTTTTAATTCTTTTTCTACACAAGCAACCAATGCCGCCGCTGTTGTAAATGCACCACTAGGATCAGCAAAAACAGAAATTTCAAATGGCGGAACCATTGCTTTTTTTGCTGAATCTAGCATATCCATAGCAAGGCCAATATCGCGACCGCCCAGGAATAAGCCAGTCTTTTTTACACCAGAAGGTCCTCGTGAGAAGATAGCGTCTTGAGTTAGCCCTGATACTTCTTCAAGCTTAACGTTTGCATAAGGGATAACAACATCATAGCCAGCATCAACAGCCATATTTATATCAAACGGACTATTGTGTACATTGGGATCAAGCATGTGAATAATTGAACGTTTAGCCATAGTGGTTCCTTGTAATTGTTTTCTAGTTGGGTATATCTATTAATAATAATCTTTATGGCACAGTAATTTCAATCTCTGCACCATTTTCATTTGCCTTGGCAGTAACGAATGATAGCCCAGTATCATCTATATTTTGTTGCTGAATATGGTGTGACAAACCGCTAATTAATTGTTGAGCAGCAGTATCATTTTCAACAAAAACACATCCAGTTGGTCCCCATGAGCTTTGGGCGATGCCAGTATGACCTTGATTTTGTGCGTAAAGCAATAATGATGAAACACGTTGACTAGTAAAGCGCCCACCCTGAGCAGGAGAAAAATGATCACCAATTAAAGATTGAATATCAGTAATCGCTTGGCCAAAGGGCACAATTTTTTTCTCGATTATCGCGGGTAGCAACTTCATTAAAACGTGATGGCAAATAGCTTGAGAATCTGCTAATGGAAAAGCGGCTAAGTTTTCGAATGCAAGCAGTTCTTGATCACCATGAATACCTTGGCTATTATTGTCCATAATAAGGACTATTCGCCAATTTTGCGGAAAATCATAGCGTGTTAGCAAAGGTGGTGTAGTTGACGTTTTACTCAATCCGCCATCAACAATAAAGCCACCACGGTCAAATGTCGCAATGCCAATGCCTGAGCGCGCACCTCTACCTAATTGCTCGGCAATATCTCGCGTACTCGCTGATATATTATGTAGTTTACATAAGACGGTACATATTGCGATAGCCAGTTGAGTGCCCGAGCCCAGTCCGGCATGAGGTGGAATTAACTCGATTAATTCAATAAATACACCTTGCTTAGCAACAGGAATATTTTTCCCTAACGATATATAAAAATGATCAATTATGCTCTGTGTTCGTCGACTTAATGCGGGAGAAATATTGGTGCCGACAATAGAGGTTTCAGCTTGTAATTGCATGTTGAGAACCACACGATGACTGTCAATAGCTAAGCCGATACTTCCGAATTTTCTACCTGTGCTGCCATTAAGATCCAAAAACCCTAAATGTAATCGTGCTGGCGCACTTACGCGTATTGTTGAATTAATGAGCAAGTACCTTTGTAAAGACGTTAGGTATCTATTTTACACGCAATATCATAGATTGTTGTTTCATCTAGAAATTGATTGTTACTCTCAAACAGAGCACTAATTGCAGCGCGATGTACTTTCATTTTATAGTTACCGATAGCAATGGCGCCATAAAAGCGAATACCTTCTTTTTCGGTGCCGTTATCCATTACCTCTAGACCTTCAACACCCATAGGAGGAACGGCATTTACATCAGCAACAACTTCAAGAGTATCGTTATTCTGCCATGCTAATTTAGGCAAAATACAGACTCCAGCAGGGCCGCATGCAATGGCCACATGAGCACCTTTGATTAATTCAGCAACAGCTTCATCGCTACGGCTTTC
>CAYSGK010000068.1:0-9874 GCA_964430395.1 uncultured Methylophaga sp. | reverse complement strand
ATGCCCTCACCTAAAATAGTTATTTTCAACGATACCCACGGCTGGCATAGCGAGCAGTTAGTGTCTGCTTTACGTCTCCTCGGTATCACAGCGGTATTAACAGATTTAGCTGACTGTACTATTGATCTAGATTCGCCCACTGGAATGCTTATACCAGGCTTTGAAAATCAACTGCCTGATGCCGCTATGGTGCGCGGTATTGCTCCCGGTAGCCTTGAACAAATCACTCTACGAATGGATCTCTTACATACTTTAGCTGAGCTGGGTGTGCCTGTATTCAATCCCGCTAGTGCTATTGAGCATACGGTTGATAAGGCACGCACTTCACTTCGTCTACAACTCGCTGGCTTGAATACTCCTAAAACATGGGCAACTGAGAACCGAGAGATTGCTAGAGAAATTGCCACTAGACAATTTTCGAACGGTAATGCACTTGTTATCAAGCCGCTATTTGGTTGTATGGGTAAAGGTATTAAAAAAATATCCAATATTGAAGAATTTGATACTATTTACGCTGTAGGTGATGCTTTTTATATGCAAGAGTATGTAGGATCAATGGGGTCAGACTCGATTGATTTGGGTTTGCCACCTAACAATCACACTGAAAATCAATCGAGTCTGACCCCATTGATTTGGCAGGATTGGCGTTTGATGGTGATTGATAATCAAGTGTGTGCCACTATGTCGCGTCGCTCTCAACATTGGATCACTAATTTTGCCCAAGGTGCTGAATGTTTTGCCACTACCGTCACCCCTGAAATGGAACAACTCGCTATTAAAGCAACACAAGCGGTGCAAGCAGATTATGCAGGCGTTGACTTAATCCGTCAGCAAGATGGCAGTTATACTGTGTTAGAAGTGAACAGTGTGCCTGCATGGAAGGGCTTATACCAAGCAACAGGTATTAATGCCGCAACATATCTGGCGCAAGCCCTAGCTAAACGTATAGCTACGCCACGCACAATGACATGCTAACAGCAAAACAAATCCAAGAATGTGTATTCTGGGCATGCCAACAAGAGGTTTCGGCGCCCAAACCTGGTAACGTGAATAGCTTTAGCGGTAACCACGAAATGATCGCTGCAGATTTTATAAAAAGCGCATATGCTATCGCTCCGATTATGGCTCAAGCAGATCTATCCGTTGGTGAGCTTATTTTACAATCTATTCGCGCAACCCGCGATGTTGTGAACTGTAATACTAACCTCGGCATCGTTTTATTATTTGCACCACTTTGCAAGGCCGCGCACCAATGCCGAACATTTGAGCAGCTTCCAAATGCCCTAGATAATATATTAGATAATCTCACCATTGATGATGCTGAAAAATGCTATCAGGCCATTCGCTTAGCGGAAGCTGGCGGTATGGGAGAAGTCGAAAGTCATGATATAAATAAACAGCCTACTATCACGCTAAAACAGGCGATGAAAATCGCTGAAAAGCGTGACACAATAGCCAGACAATACGTAAATAATTATGATGCAATATGGTGCATCGGCTTGCCCAATTTGACAAAAGCAATAAATTGTGGGGAAACGGTTGAATGGGCTACTACTTTCGCGTATCTTATTATGCTATCAAAGATGCCTGACACGCTTGTTCATCGAAAATATGGGCAAGTGATTGCGGAAAAAATATCGACTGATGCTCATTCTTTAATTAAAAAAATTAAAGAAAACAGTAGATTGAGCGATATCCAGTTTGAAGTTATTGAATGGGACAATAAATTGAAGAAAGAAAAAAGAAACCCGGGGACCACCGCAGACTTAGTTGCGGCCACCTTATTAATTTATATTTTTCAACAAAAATGTCTCAAAACAAAATTTTAGCACCTGACCACGGCTTACCGTTCAATGTGCTGAGCAGGTCATACGTTCCTTGAATACGTATACGCTCTCCCAATAGTTTGAGGAGAAAAAATTTAAGCTTTTTAATTAATTTATGGAACAGGAAGAAATATTATGGCAGTTATCGATCGCGTATTAGTAGGTGAATCTTTAGTAATTGAAGATGGTGACCTAGACAACGTTGCTCACATTGATTTACTTATGGGCCCTCGTGGTAGCGCAGCAGAAGATGCATTTTGTCGCACTATGACAGACCAAAAAGCAGGCGTAAACGGTTTATTAGCCGTTGTTGCACCTAACTTAATGGTTAAACCAGCGACAGTAATGTTTAACAAAGTTACTATCAAAAACATGAAACAAGCGGTTCAAATGTTCGGCCCAGCACAACGTGGTGTGGCTATGGCTGTTGCTGAATGTGTTGAAGATGGCACAATCCCAGCAAACGAAGCTGATGATTGCTTTATTTGTGTAGGTGTTTTTATCTCTCCAACTGCGGATAGTGATGAAAAAATTCAAGACTGGAACTACCGTGCAACTAAAGAATCAATTAAACGTGCTGTTGCTCGTGAGCCAAAAGCGGCTGACGTAGTAGCGCAATATAAAGGTAGTGAGCATCCATTTGCTGCTAACTAAGCTTTTAAACGTTTAATGTAAAAATTAAAAGCCGCTTTTTCATGATGAAAAAGCGGCTTTTTTGTTTATGCCGATATCAGATCATTTTTAGTGATCGTGCCATCATGCAGCGCGCTTGCAAGCAAGGCATGTTTTATTCCTCGTTCTTCTAGAACAACTAAATCCTGACTGTTCCTTATTCCACCAGCAGCAATTAACTGGCTATGCAATGCCCTCTGCTTAAGATCTAATACCTGATCCAAGTTAGGACCCACTTTCTCAC
Source organism: uncultured Methylophaga sp. (assembly GCA_964430395.1). Taxonomy (GTDB): domain Bacteria; phylum Pseudomonadota; class Gammaproteobacteria; order Nitrosococcales; family Methylophagaceae. The sequence goes on along the minus strand of CAYSGK010000068.1, from coordinate 7,132 downwards.
CGACACTATCCAAGTCCATTACAATTACTCGCTCCGTCCATCGCTCAGACTGTGTTAACAATTGTGGCAAACCTAAAAAAGAATCATTCTTGAAATCTAATGACAAAACACTACTATTTCTAACTTTATCATTAAGTAACCACTCACTATCAAGCAGTGATTCACTGCCAATAACAGGGCTAACTGTCGGGTAAGCACTAAATTGTTGCCAACATTGCTTTGTTCTAATACCGGCATCTATCCAGAAATTTACTTGGGAGAATCCTTGACTCATCTCTTTATATAAAGCGTGATTTCTATTTTGATAATCTATCGCATCCAAATCAGCAATATAAATTTTTGTAAACGGGTGCCAATTAAGCAGATCATTAATTACTTGCTGCGGCTTAGAACTATTCGTTAATTTTGATTGTAAGAGTGGGTATTGCTCACGGTCTCCCCCGCTTGCCCGCACAACCATTCCCCCCAAAATATCAATGACAGGTATAATTTCCATTTAAATAAACCTCGGTTAATTCCAGTTAAATGAAATTATTTGTTTATGAACACATCACCAGTGGCGCACTCATTGGTGAGCCACTGCCTGCTAGTTTAGCGCATGAAGGCAATAATATGCTGGTCGCATTGATAAATGATCTATTTCAATTGCCTAATATTCAATTAATTATTCTACGTGATGCCCGTCTTATTCCGCTAGCAGATATTATCAATTATCATCAATGCCACACTATCCATACCGCCGATGAGTTTGATCGCTATTATGCTCTTGCATTAAGTAATGCTGATGCCATGCTACCTATCGCTCCCGAACCTAACAACACACTTAGCATGATCCAGCAATCAGCACTAGATAACAATAAACAGCTTTTAGCTTGCCTGCCCGAGACATCTGAATTATGTAGTGATAAATATCGTTGTTACCAACATTTATCCTTACATAATATCGCCACACCACAAACCTGCCTTGCTAGCCAATGGTCACAGCAGCTTATGTCGTCCACAACAGGTCATATTATCAAACCCCGTGATGGTGCCGGCTGTGTTGATACCTTATATTTTCCTTATGCCAGTGACTTAGAGATGTGGCTAGCTGAGCAATCAGCAGCTCTTGATACTCTGATTATCCAACCTTATATAGAGGGTCATCATCTTAGTCTGAACTTATTATGTTCCAATGATGATTGCATGGTGCTTGCGATTAACGAACAACACATCAAAAAAAAGGATAATCAGCTCTTTTTTTCTGGCTCCACTGTAAACGGTGCGGATAAAAACATCTTAAACTTATCTGATGCTTCAAACATTGCTAAACAAATTTATCAAGCGATTCCGGGCTTGTGGGGTTTTATAGGTATTGACCTTATTATCACCGAAGATGCTATCCTTATTGTCGACATTAATCCACGGCTCACTAGCTCATATGTTGGCTTAGCTAATTCATTAACACACAACCCCGCAGAACTTTTATTTTCAATGATTGAACACAATAAACTACCTTTAACCACTCCACTACAACATCATCCAGTTGGTGTACGATTATGATTAGTGGCTGGGATATTGGAGGTGCTCATCTTAAAGTGGCTCGTTGTGACGACAGGGGCAATAATGTTGAGGTTATTCAACTTCCATGCCCACTGTGGCAAGGTATTGAACATTTAGCAGGCGCAATTGAAGCTGTTTTATCCAAGTTTAATAGTCAGCACGATCTTACAGCAATCACAATGACCGGCGAGCTAGTCGATATTTTTACAGATCGACAAACGGGTGTGGCCGAAATTCTAAACTGTGTTACTAAATACATAAAACCTGAAAATATGCATGTTTATGGTGCGCAGGCTGGCTGGCTAGATATTAAACAAGCAAAGCAACAATGGGAAATGGTCGCATCACGTAATTGGCAAGCCAGCGCCAGTATTGCAGCATCACACCAATATAATGGTGTTTTTATTGATATTGGCAGCACAACATGTGACATTATTACCCTGATAAAGGGTAAAGAAGCCCCACGTGGCTTTAGTGATTTGGGGAGACAAGCTAGTCGAGAATTACTTTATACTGGTGCGATTAGAACGCCTCTTATTTCACTTTGTCAGAATGCGCCATTTAAAGGTGAATCGGTAAGTTTAGCAGCGGAAGTCTTTGCCACTACCGGCGACTGCTGGGTATTGTTAGATCAGTTATATCCCAAATCAATACAAGATAGTAGCGCCGATAATAAACCTTGGGATCCACAATATTGCGCTAATAGAATAGCCCATTTATTAGGAACCGATGCCATTCAAACGCAATTACTACCATGGCAACAACTCGCACAATGGTTTGCTCAACAACAATGTCATCTCATTATCAATGCTATTCTTCATGTTACTTCATCACACTCACTCCCCGCTGATGCACCTATCATCGGAGCTGGCATAGGACGTTTTATTGCCAAAATATGTGCGCAACAACTTAATCGCCCTTATCAAGACTTTCATGATCTTATTGCTATTCCATCTGCCAATGCATCAGATCACGCGCCCGCAGTTGCAGTTGCACTTTTAGCGCAACAACAGTTGGCGTAAAATAGCATTATGAAGCTACCACCACTTTGTACTGAATTAGCCTATCATGCTGATAGTGAAATCTACTTTGAAGCTATCCGTGCAAAAAAATGGCCTATTTTTCTTGATAGCAATAATAAAAAACACATTGATGCCCGCTTTGATATTCAAACTGCCGATCCGTTTATTACTTTAATGACATTGGGCGACAATACCCTGATTACTTTTGATTCAGGTGAGACCGAACTTTCAAGTGATGATCCCTTTCATTTATTACATGATGTTCTGCAACAATATCAGCCCCTGAATAAATCAGACTTACCTTTTTGCGGTGGTGCTTTAGCTTACTTTGCTTATGATTTAGGCCGCCGCTTGGAAGCACTGCCTAAACTCGCTCAAGATGCAGAGCATATACCAAGCATGGCAGTTGGAATATATGATTGGGCGATAGTAAGCGATCACAAACTCAAAAAATGTTGGCTGGTCAGCTATGGCTTAAGTCCTAATACGCATTCTATTTGGGATAAATTAGTCGCCAGATGTCAACACGCTACATTGCCTAAAAAACAAACAGAATTTCAAGTCACCAGCCCTTTACGCCATAATTTTGATCGCCCACAGTATCAGCAAGCATTTGATAAAATTCAGCATTACATCCATGAAGGTGATTGTTATCAAGTCAATCTAGCCAAACGCTTTGAGGTAGATGCTCAAGGCGATCCTTGGCGTGCTTATCAGTTGCTACGAAAACAGAACGCAGCACCTTTTTCGGCCTATTTCTCAACACCTCATGTTACAGTGCTGAGCTCATCGCCCGAACGCCTGCTGAAAGTTAATGATAATCACGTTGAAACTAAGCCCATTAAAGGTACTCGTCCACGTGATTTAGACGATCCCAAACGCGATAAAGCACTTGCCAATGAATTACAATCCAGCTTGAAAGATCGTGCCGAAAACTTAATGATTGTAGATTTGTTACGTAATGATTTAGGCAAAGTATGTGAGCCTGGCTCAATAAAAGTACCCAAACCTTTTGAGCTGGAATCATTTGCCACAGTCCACCATTTGGTCAGCACCATCACCGGCACCTTATCCGAAGGGAATGATGCCGTTTCACTGTTGCGAGCCTGCTTCCCGGGTGGATCTATAACAGGCGCGCCCAAACTACGAGCAATGGAAATTATTGAGGAGCTTGAACCTCATCAACGCGGCATTTATTGTGGCAGTATTGCCTATATCGGTTTTGATGGAAAAATGGATAGCAATATTACTATTCGCACGTTAGTCTACAGCAAAAACCGACTACGTTTTTGGGCAGGCGGTGGTATCGTTGCCGATTCCGAAGCAGATGCTGAATATCAAGAGATTGATGATAAAGCCGCCGCTATACTTAAAATTATCAAACAGCTTTCACGATGATCGTTGTCAAATTAGGCGGCAGTTTATTTGGCACCCCCGAATTAAATTCCTGGATGAAAGTATTGGCTGACTATTCAAAACAAGTCCCTATCGTGATCGTTCCGGGTGGTGGACCTTTTGCAGATCAGGTGCGTGCGGCTGATTCCCATTACAAATTAAGTAATAAAACTGCCCACCATATGGCAATCCTAGCCATGAAACAATTTGGTTTGTTATTGGCAGAGTTAGCGCCTAGCGCTCAATTAATGCATTCCCATAGCCACGTTAGATCACCCTTTTCTATCTGGCTACCCGATGATGATATTCTCCAACAAGCGGAGTTAGATCACAGCTGGTCAGTAACTTCAGACAGCATTGCACTTTGGTTAGCTTCTAGGCTCTCTGCCCAGCATTTATTACTGATTAAACGCACTCAAACGAATACAACATCTATTGCTACATTAATACAAGAGCAAACGCTTGATGCCGCTTTTTCAGCTATATTTACTAGCAATACAATCGATACAAAAATACTTCATTATCAAGATTTTGAGCGTTTTGATTCTTTCTGCCAGCAAGAAAGTTTATCTTTAATATGAATCAGCTTGCCTCCTTGCTTGAATCACTACTTAAACTGGATAGGACGGAGTATTCTGATGAATCGCGCAAATTAATTAATAGTTTAATCAATGAAGGCGATCTGCACCGCAGTGAATTATGGGCAGCACATATGACACCTTCAATTGATTCTCCGGCATTATTAGGTCAGTTATTGTCAGGGCTGCATAACGGCAACCTACTTTCACCTGATCTCTATCCACAGTTGGTCAAAATTGAAAAACAACTGATTGATTGGTTCTGTCAGTTATTTAAGCACGATCATGCTCATTTCACCCATGGTAGTACCTATGCCAACCTAGAAGCGCTATGGCAAGCTAGAGAACTTTCACAGGCGGATTCAACGATTGTGTACGCATCGCAAGATGCACACTACTCAATAGCCAAGGCCTGCCAGATTTTAGGACTGCAATTTACAAGTATTGTCAGTAATGAATATGGTGAAATATCAATTGAAGCATTGCGGCAAGCTTGCCAGCAACAAAGTCCACTTGCCATCGTGGCGACTGCTGGTACATCTTCATCTGGTGCTATTGATGCTATTTCATCGTGTGTTGCACTGGCCGAACAGTTTTCTTGTTGGTGTCATGTGGACGCTGCTTGGGGCGGCGCGCTAATGCTAACAGCCAAATCATATTTACTTGATGGTTTGAAAGAAGCGGATTCTATCAGTTTTGATCCTCACAAAGCGCTGGCCCAACCACGACCCTGTGGCGTGTTACTTTATCAGCAACCATTAAAATCCATTTCTGATATTGATTATTTAGCACCAGCGCCCAAGCAAACATTATTAGGCTCCCATGGCGGAGAGCTTTTCCTACCACTTTGGTTTAGCTTACTTTTATCTGGTGAACAGAAATTGGTTCAACAAATCAATCATCGTTTATTGCAAGCCAAGCAATTTTATTCGACGCTTAAAAGCCAGACAGACTGGTGGTTATTATCTTCACCAACAGGGATGGTTTGCTTCCGTCCAGCCAGTCATTGCGATTTATCATCCCTTATCGAGCAAGGAATTTTCTCAACAGTAACAATCAATGATCAATTAAGCTATCGTGCCGTGTTTGCCAGCGATAAAACTCAGGCAGAGACTCTTTTAGCTGCACTTGAGAGCTATTTCTGAATTTGTTGCTGAACGCTATCAAATCGACGTAACCACTTTGGCAATCCCTTAAGCTTTTCTGGCCAAGCATCACTAGCTTGCAATGCCTGATCTTTACTTTCAAATACGCCATATATTAGGGCGTACCATGTCTGGCCATTACGCATACTCTGAAAAATTGCCATATCGCCAGACAAGCCATATTTATCAATGAAATCGACCACCTTTTTTTCATCCCATGAGCCCATTAGTTGAAACGTATAAGAATTGCTATTTTGTCGTAAAACCCATTCTTGTGAATTATTTTCTACTTCTTTATTGAGAGGTTTAATGGTAGTAGTTACTTTTTCAGAAGCATTCTCACTATTTACTGGAGCTATTTCTTCTAACTCTAATGGGGCTTGCTCTTTAGGTTCCGGATTAGGAATCTCAGCAATTAAGGCTTCAAGTTCTGCTCTCTCTTGCTCCTCAGCAGTTAGATCTGAATTGTCTTTTTCAACAATCTCAGTTTCTATAGGTTTAGAATCGGCAACAACCAATGTAATTGGTGATTCTGGTGCTAATTCAGACAATTGGTCTAATACCACTTCATCTTCGATAGGTGAGAATAATGTGTTAATTTTGTCCTGAAAAACTAATAATAATATTATTATGATAGTTAATATGCCAAGACCAAGCCATTTAAAAACACTGGCTAAATTTATAGTTTTAAACGCTGATATAGGTTTAATGCCTAATAATTGCTGATGTGCTAATTGATTAATTAAATCAGCTTTACCCGCAGACTTTTTAAAAATCTGTTTCAATACTTTGGGCTTAAAAGGGAGTTTGCCTTGATGGCCGGCGACAGCTAACCTATGTGTTAGATATGCACTAAGTTCTGTTTCTGTAAAAACAGGTAAATCAATGCGTTGAATACGTCCATGAATCGTATTGAGTTCTGGCATCGCATTTTTTGCTGTTAATACTGCCTGTAGTAAGAATTGGTCTTTCTTTTGCCAAGATAGCCAACCTATTATTATAACTAGGCTATCTGCTGACAACTCTTCTACATCATCAATTAATAGCAGTGGCTTAATATTAAAATTTTGTAAGCTGAGACATCGTTGCTGCAACAGTTCTAAGTGATCTGAGCTTAACCGAATATCATTATCATCAACACCAAATGCACGAAGACAGTGTACAACTAGCTCCTCAGAGCTTGCTAAAGACATCGCGTCAATACGGCAAATTCGAACATCCTCGCTCATAAGCTGTTGCAGTTGCGTTAGCAAAGCACTTTTACCAACGCCTTTTTCCGCAAATATTAATGCAACTTTGTCGCTTGCCCTAATTAAATGCTGCAGCAAATTAAGGCGCTGTTCTATTTGATCGCTTTTGAAAAAGAATGTTGAATCATCAAGCTGATTAAAGGGCGCTGTAGTTAATGCTAACGGTATTAGATAGCTAGGCTCGGCTGAGGATGTAACAA
>CAYSGK010000067.1:8858-9963 GCA_964430395.1 uncultured Methylophaga sp. | reverse complement strand
AGCATCACTATTGGCAGGCGTAGCCGGATATATTTGGTTATATTTGGTCAGTGATGCAAATAAATAATTAAAAATTAGATAACCGATGAACTTCCCTTCAAAAAGTAGAGTCAACTATCTAACTCATTTGAATTATAAAAGTGGTTGTGCAATACTTTAGTTATGAAGTCACCTTTCCTTATTTTATTTATCATATTTAATTTGCTGTCCATTAATTTGGTTTCGGCAAGTCAAATATATAATGAGCATATGACAAAATCGCCTATCGCACAGACACAAGGTGATAGTGAGCTTGGTTCATGTGTTGATGAAGCTGTGTGTAGTCATTTTTGCCATATTTCAGCTCATATGGTGGGAATTGTAAGTCAAAAAATACATGTTTCTGCCGCTAATATGTCTTCAAGTTACTTGCCTTTAAATGAGTCTTTCCATTCATTAACTATCTCTCCACCCTCACAACCACCTAAAGCCTGATTCTAAGTTAAAAAACATTTTATTGTGTTGTATCACAATAAAACTTTGTTTTAAATTTTAATCAGGAAAATCACATGAAAACTTTTTATCCTCGGCAGCATGCTGTACGAGTAGTATTGCTAACGTTAGCATTCGTATTTAATAGTGCGTCTAAGGCTGAAACTGCACTAGATATTGCACCATTGTCCGTATCAGACTTTGTAAAAAACAGTCTAAATCAACAACCTCGTTTACTTGCTGCACAGGCAGATATTGCTGCTTCTTCTGCTAATTTACAGGCAGCAAAGCAGGCAATTTACAATCCCGAATTAGAGTTGGCATATGAAAATTCAAGTGCTAATACTAAAACAATAGGGATCAGTCAAACCATAGATTGGGGTGACCAGCAGGGTAGTCGAACGGATCTTGCTATGGCTGAGCTAAGTGTAATAAAAACGAATTACACGATAGCCGTACAAAATTTTGCTACTAGTCTTTTAACAGGATTAGCACAAAATCAAACGGCTAAACAGCTAGAGCAGTTGAGTTCAGAAGCACTTAACTTAATGCAACAGTTTAAACGTATTGCAGAACAACGTCACCAAGCAGGAGATTTAAATCAAGTTGATCTAAATCTTGCTCAGTTAGCATA
>CAYSGK010000067.1:0-8758 GCA_964430395.1 uncultured Methylophaga sp. | reverse complement strand
TTGTTAAATTAACAAAGGAACAAATGAAACTAGCAGGCGTGATTGTTCAACCTCTACAATTACAAGAAATGCAATCAATCGTTCAAGCGCCTGGTGAAGTGGCATTTAATACCTATAAAACAGTCGCTATTACTCCACGAATTACTGCTCAGCTTATCAAACGACACGTGGTGTTAGGTGAGCATGTTAAAAAAGGGCAAGCCATTGCAACATTATCAAGTGTAGAAATGGCTGAAGCTCAAGGTAATGTCTTGGTGACATACCAAGAATGGCGACGTGTAAAAAAACTGGGTAAAAAAATTGTTGCTGAACGTCGTTATATAGAAGCACAGATCAAGTGGGAGTTAGCAAAAGCGAAAGCAAGAGCTTATGGCATGACACAAGGCCAAATCGATAGATTGGTTAAAAGCAGTAACTTTTCACGCGCTAACGGTCGTTTTGATCTTGTTGCCCTTATTGGAGGTACTATTTTAAAAGAAGATTACATAGTGGGGCAACAGATAGAGCCTGGGCAAGAGTTGAATGTGATTACCGATGAATCGAGTTTATGGGTGATGGCAAATGTTGCGCCCGCAATAGCAAATCAAATTTCGGTCGGTAATAAAGCGACAGTGCAATGGGGTGAACAACGCTTTCCAGCAACTGTTTCTCAAATTTATCATAATCTTGATGCGGTCACTCGTACCTCACGTGTTCGATTAAGTGTAGAAAATAAAGAGGACAGTTTACATGCTGGGTTATTTGTTGAAACACAGATTGAAATTTCTACTCAAAAAGAAACTGAGAAGGTATTAATGGTACCTGAACACGCTGTTTTGCGTAGCCCTGATGGTGATTGGCAGGTACTTGTTGAGCAAGATGAAGCCGGTGAATTTAAGGGTGTTGAGGTGGAATTGCTAGATATACGTAATGGCCAAGCCATTATTCAAGGCTTAGCTATTGGAACTCCTATTGTTGTTAAAGGTGCTTTTTTTGTTCAATCTGAACTAGCGAAAAGCGGATTTGAAATTCACAATCATTAAAAGAGAAATATTACTATGTTAAATAAACTGATTGAAATTTCTATTCATAGTCGCTTATTAGTGGTATTGGCTTTGATTGCTACACTACTTGGTGCGGGTATGATTTTACCTAAATTAAATTTAGATGCATTTCCTGATGTATCGAATATTCAAGTTTCCATTAATACGGTGGCTGAAGGTTTGGCCTCGGAAGAAGTTGAGCAATTGATTACCTTTCCAGTTGAAGCGGTAATGTACAGCTTACCTGATGTAGAAGAAGTACGTTCTATTTCTAAAACGGGCTTATCGGTGGTGACGGTTGTATTTAAAGAAGGAACCGATATTTACTTTGCAAGGCAACTGGTGTTTGAACGTCTGCAAGCGGCTAAAGAACAAGTTCCCGACGGAATTGGTACACCTCAAATGGGGCCGAATGTATCAGGCTTGAGTCAGGTCTTTCAATATGCACTGATTACCGATGACCCACAAAAGTACAACACATTAGCATTGCGAGGATTAAATGACTGGGTCGTCAAACTACTCCTTATGCCTGTAGAAGGCATAACAGAAGTATTGTCTTTTGGTGGCGATGTACGCCAATATCAAGTGCAAGTCGATCCGAAAAAATTATTGGCCTATGATATTACGATTGATGAAATATCTGGGGCCATTGAAGCCAGCAATCGAAATGCTGGTGGTTGGTATATGGATCGAGGTCAAGAACAATTAGTTATTCGCGGTGTAGGTTGGCTACGATCGAATGAAGATGGACTGCATGATATTGGTAATATTCCCTTAAAGCAGGAGGACGGTATTGTTGTTCGTGTAAATGATGTGGCCACGGTTGAATTTGGCTCAGAAATTCGTCAAGGTGCTGTAACATTATCACGACGTGATGCTCAAGGTCAGCCAGAGCATTTAGGCGAAGTAGTGACAGGCGTTATTTTAAAACGGATGGGTGCCAATACTAAGTTAACGATTGATAGTATCAAAGATCGTTTACCCTTAATCCAACAAGCATTACCTGATGGCGTTACGATTGAAACGATTTATGATCAATCTGATCTGGTTGAAAAAGCCGTTTCTACAGTCAGCAAAGCCTTATTAGAAGCCTTTGTGCTGATTATTGTTATTTTAATGTTTTTCTTGATGAATGTGCGTGCGACATTATTAGTACTCATATCCGTACCTCTGTCCATTGGTTTAGCGTTAATGGCTATGGCCTATTGGGGGATTTCAGCTAATCTTATGTCGTTAGGCGGTTTAGCGATTGCGATAGGAATGATGGTTGATGGTTCGGTAGTGATGATGGAACATATTTTCAAACACCTCACCCATCCTGACCAACAGCATGAAAGGCTGGGGGGCGATATGATATCTACAGATAATAGTATCCAAAACCCAGGTGGAATGCCATTACGTATTATGGAATCTGCTAAAGAAGTTGGGCGTCCAGTATTTTTTGCCGTGATGATCATTACTATCGTTTTTGCACCCTTATTTGCATTACAAGGTGTCGAAGGTAAGCTCTTCCAGCCAATGGCCATATCGATTGTATTAGCTATGTTGGCATCACTTTTTGTTGCTTTGATGGTGGTACCATCATTAGCCTCTTATCTATTTAGAAAGGGGGTGAAGGAAAGACGTAATTTGTTTTTTGTTTTAATCGAAAAAATCTATCAATTTATACTGTCTATTACACTGAAAGTGAAATTTCTTGTTGTGATAGCGTCGTTAGGTTTATTGATAGGAGCGGTGTCGTTATTACCCAAATTAGGAACAGAGTTTGTGCCCGAACTTGAGGAAGGAACGATAAATATACGCATTACCCTTGCCCCTTCATCCAGTTTAGATACATCACTGAAAGTAGCCTCTGAAATGGAAAAGATTTTAATGCAATTTCCTGAAGTGTTATATGCTGCTAGCCGAGTTGGTCGTGCTGAAATTGGTGGCGATCCTGAGCCAGTTTCAAATATAGAGATATTTGTGGGGATGAAACCTGTAGGGCAATGGACTAGCGCCAAAAATCGTAAAGAGTTACAAGTGATAATGGAAGAAAAAATGTCGGTAATGCCGGGCCTATTATTTTCATTTTCACAGCCTATTGCTACACGTGTTGATGAATTATTATCCGGAACTAAAGCACAGCTGGCGATTAAGTTATTCGGAGCCGATTTGGCCGTATTAGCAGAAAAAGGCACTGAAATAGAGAAAGTAGTGAAAACGATTAAAGGCAGTACAGGTGTGGCAATGGAGCAAATAGAAGGTGAAGCCCAATTAGTAGTACGACCTAATCGTGATCAACTTGCACGTTATGGCATCCCTATGGATCAAGTCATGAGTTTGGTTGGTGAAGCCATTGGTGGTCAGGCGGCCGGTCAAGTTATTAATGGCAATGAGCGCTATGATATTTATGTCAGGCTTGCCAAATCATATAGGGATAATGTTGAGGCCATTAAGGGATTGATTTTACAATCAGCGAATGGTTCATGGATACGTTTGGGAGATGTTGCAAGCGTAGCCATTGAATCAGGACCGCCACAAATACGTCGGGATGATGTACAGCGAAGGGTGGTGATTCAGGCTAATGTACAAGATCGCGATATGGGAGGATTTGTGGCTGAGATTAATCAACGTATTACTGAAAATGTTGATTTGCCCGCGGGTTATTCAGTGGTCTATGGCGGGCAATTTGAAAATCAACAACGTGCTCAGGCTCGCTTGATGATTGTAGTGCCACTGTCTCTTGGTTTAATATTTTTATTATTGTATTTCATGTTTAATTCGATAGGGCAGGCACTATTGATCATGTTAAATGTGCCGTTAGCATTGATTGGAGGAATCGTCGCGCTGTATATCTCTGGCCAATATTTATCTGTACCAAGTTCTATTGGTTTTATCGCTTTATTTGGTGTCGCTGTACTCAATGGTGTGGTCATGGTCAATGCGATTAATCAACGCTTCGAAGGGGGGCTTGATATCGGTAAAGCGGTATTTGAAGGCGCATCATCACGTCTTCGTCCCGTATTAATGACCGCTTCTATAGCGGCACTTGGCCTCATTCCCATGTTGCTTGCTACCGGTGTCGGTTCAGAAATACAGCGACCACTAGCAACCGTTGTTGTCGGTGGGTTAATCAGTGCCACATTGTTAACTTTATTTGTGGTACCCGTTTTGTATGAAACTTTTTCAAAACGAAAATATCATGTTGAATAGAGGCTACGATCTTCACAGCTTTGCCATTTCAAGTTGTAGGATTATTATGAGATATCCAAAAAATATAACTAACCTGAGAACGGGATAAGGAAACTTAAATTATGTCTGATTGTTGTGAAGAAGGCTCAGCTTGCGCCGTAGACTTTAGTAAAGAAAGTGAAGACAACGTGTCATTCACTATCAACAAGGAATATATCAAACCTGTAATGGGTCTGATTTTATTATTGATTGGAATCGCCTTTGATTACTTTGAAATAGCTATTTTTAGCCGAGATGTATCCTTGATCTGGTTTGGTACTATTTACCTTTTGATCGGAGGTCCAATTGTTGTAAAAGCCCTGAAATTAATTTTAAAAGGTAATTTTTACAACGAATTTGTATTGATGTCTCTTGCAACAATAGGTGCTTTTTTAATTGGTGCCTATGCTGAAGGTGTTGCCGTTATGCTTTTTTATGTAATCGGTGAGCTGTTTCAAGAAGCAGCTGTTGCGAAAGCCAAACGTTCTATTGAAGCACTGTTAAAAGTACAAGTTGAAGAAGTGATCGTTTTAGAAAATGGTAAACAGATTGTTAAGCATCCTAGGGACGTGACAATAGGGCAAATCATTCAAACTAAATCGGGGCAAAAAATTGCTCTAGATGGTATCTTGCTTTCTGATGTTGCTACATTAAATACGGCAGCATTAACGGGTGAATCTGTACCAGATGATAAGAAAAAAGGTGATACTGTATTAGCAGGGATGGTTAATATTTCTAACATCATTGAAATAAAAACGACCCGCAACTATGCCGATACAAAACTTTCAAAAATACTAAAGTTAGTACAAGAAGCCGTTGGAAGAAAAGCAAAAACACAGTTGTTAATCAGTCGACTAGCGGGGATCTATACCCCCATTGTATTTTGGCTGGCGATAGCATTGATTGTAACTCCCTATTTCTATTTAGGTGATGCCTATTTATTTCAAGATTGGTTTCAACGCGCCTTAATTTTTCTCGTTATATCTTGCCCTTGTGCTTTAGTAATATCTATTCCTCTAGGCTATTTTGGTGGTATTGGGGCTGGTTCAAAGAATGGCATTTTATTTAAAGGGTCAAATTTTTTAGATCTAATGACAAAAGTAAACACTGTTGTGATGGATAAAACCGGTACATTAACTAAAGGTGTTTTTGAAGTGCAAGATGTTGTTTCTTTGACTAGAAATAAAGATGTGTTCATTGAGCTAGTTGCTATTTTAGAAAAACATTCAACACATCCTATTGCAGAGGCAATTGTAAAGTATGCAAATATTGAAAACCCCAACGATGAAGTGAGTGATGTTGAAGAAATAGCTGGCCATGGAATGAAGGGGATAGTAAGAAAGCACAGTGTTTTAGCAGGAAATATCAAGTTATTGGAAAAGTTTAATATTTCATTTGATGAGGCACTTCGAGACAACACTGAAACCATAGTCGTAGTTGCCATAGATAATAGTTTTTCTGGTTATATCACAATTGCAGATACCTTAAAAGATGATGCGCATGATGCGATTAGTGCCTTACATGAAATATCACAAATTAATGAAGTTGTGATGCTTTCTGGTGATAAACAATTAGTAGTGGATAAAATTGCCAAACAATTAGGTATTGATAAAGCGATAGGTGGCTTATTGCCCGAAGGTAAAATTCGTGAAGTAGAAAAATTAAAATCCGAGGGGAAAATCGTGGCATTCATTGGTGATGGAATTAATGACGCCCCCGTAATCACTCTTTCAGATGTTGGGTTAGCAATGGGGGGGCTAGGTTCTGATGCTGCTATAGAAACAGCTGATGTAATCATTCAAACTGACCAACCATCAAAAATTGCAACTGCGATAAAAATTGGTAACGAAACCAACAGAATTATTTGGCAAAACATCACCTTGGCGTTAGGAGTGAAAATCATAGTTTTAATTTTAGGCGCAATGGGAATGGCAACTCTATGGGAGGCTGTAATCGCCGATGTAGGTGTTGCATTATTAGCTATTCTGAATGCGGTAAGGGTTCAGGGGATGACATTCGACAATAGCTCGTCTGCGGTAAAGTAATAGAAATATTTAATTTTTATGCTGCTATTTAGCAATGACTTATATACCCGTGACCATTCAATCTGCAGATTTTTATTCACCCGTCACTCCCGCATGTTTTTAGCGGGAGTCTTGCTTATGTCCAGATTCCGGCTAAAAGCTACCGAAACGAAGTAACCGCAGGGTAAATGATGAAGAAGTGAAAGCTACAGATTGAATGGTAACGGGTATATCATTGACCTTAAAGATGGGGCGGATGATTAGTTAATGTGGCGTGGTTAATCTGCAAAATAGAGTGCCTCAATAATTGGGCAATCATCAATTGAGAACCCCTCGCCATTGCACTGAATAATCATGTTATTCAATGCAATATATAATCGTTGCAAGTCTGTAATTTTTTGCTGCACTTCTCTAGCTTGTAGTGTAGCCATTGCTTTAACTTCGCCGCAATAGTGATCTGGTTCATCAATAAATTTAAGTAGATTTTTGATCTGTTCAATACTAAAACCTAATTCACGACTGCGACGTATAAAATTAAGCCGTTTAATATCACCTAATGAGTAAATTCGATGACCGCCATCAGTTCTAGGTGGTTCAGGCATTAGCCCTGCTTTTTCATAATAGTGAACGGTTTCAACTTTGCATTTGGCTTGCTGTGCTATTTGTCCAATTGAATATTGTTTTTTCGACATGATTTAACACTTGAACCTATAGTTACTATAGGTTGTATACTAGCATACAAAAGAATAATAAAGGAATTGTTATGGGTGATTTTATCGCTTATTCAGAGCTAACTTGCCCTGAATGTAGTCATAAAGAAAAGCTTAAAATGCCGACTGATTGTTGTCAATGGTTTTATGAATGTACCTCGTGCAAAGTACTATTAAAACCAAAACAAGGCGATTGCTGCGTTTTTTGTTCTCATGGTTCAGTACCTTGTCCACCGATCCAGTTACAGAAAACAGGCGAAGAAGGAGGCTGTCAGTGTGAATAAATATAAATGGCAAGATAAACCTTCATTAAGGTGGCTAGCCTTGTTCCTTACAAGTGGAACCTTGTTGTGCTGTGCATTGCCTATATTATTAGTCACACTTGGTTTTGGTGCCGTGGTTGCGAGCTTAAACTATAATGTTCCAGGATTGTTATTTTTAGCAGAGCATCAAGTTTGGACACTGGGTTTATCAGCTTTATTTCTAGTTTTCTTGGCATGGATAATCTGGCGACCAAATCAGGCTTGTCCTGCTGATCCAGATTTAGCATTACAGTGTCAGCAGGCCATGAAATGGAATAAAAGGGTATTTTGGCTTAGTGTTTTTATTTGGAGCGTTGGTTTTTTCTTTAGCATTTTGCTTTTACCTTTACGCCAGTTATTGAATTTTTAAGGAGAATGATAATGAAATCACGATTATTTGCATTTGCTATATCTATCTTTTTAATTAGTCCAGTTATCTCATTAGCAAGAACAGTAGAAGTTGAGGTTTATGGGATGACGTGTGCGTTTTGTGTTGATAATTTAACCCGAAAATTCAATAAGATGGATTCTGTTCACAACGTTGATATCAGTTTAAAACTAAAAAAGATAAGATTAGAAACAAGTGAAAATTCACCGTCCATTGACAATATTAATCAATCCATTATTGATGCTGGTTTTACACCGGTAAAAACCACAGTATTGTCTGAAGAGAATGAAAAGAATTAAGCTTAGAATACTTGGTTTTATTTTTTTTGAGTTATGTTTTATAGGAAAATCATTTTCTATGGGACTGCGCTCTTTTGTTGCTTTACCCGTCGAAAAAGGTGGCGCCATAGTACGCCTTCAATTAGAGCGAGCACAAAAGTCTGATATAGATAGCTTTATTTCAAATGCAGCGTACGGATTTAGTGCTAAGCAAACGCTTTTATTAGGATTACCTTACCGATTATCAGCCTCTAGAGATAATCGACGGGGCGATGTTTCTTTATTGTACCGAACAATTACTTGGCAACAAGATCGTCGTTCTGGTACAGATCGATTAGGGCTATTAGCTGGAACGGTGTTATCTACTGAAAAAGAAAGAGATAACGCCCTTCAAATGGGGTTTGTTTTTACACATGTCAATGACCGGAACGAAATTGATATTGATACCTTATACAAATCAGGTATGGCTAATCGCCTTGATAATGGTCGTTATGATCTTTCATGGCAATATCGTCTTATCCCTGCCGAATATCCAGCATGGGCGGCTCAACATCAGTTAAATAGTGTTTTAGAGTTAAATGGCCGCTGGCGTGAAGGTATGACAATGACACAACAATTAACGATTGGCCTACAATGGATTCAGCAGAAATGGGTGATTGAAGGCGGGGTGGTTCACGATTTAAATAATAGTTATGAGCAACGATATATTCTTAGTACTAGATTTCATTTCTAGATAAATTCATCTGAACCATATAGATTGAAGTAACACGGGTATATACCCGTGATCATTCAAGTTGCGGTTTTTTGGTGCCTATAATGGA
>CAYSGK010000066.1:0-10119 GCA_964430395.1 uncultured Methylophaga sp. | reverse complement strand
CGTAGTTCGAGTGCGATTTTTAGCGTGGGTGTTAGGTCAATTTTTTTCATGTTATATAGTGTGATCTTCTACAGCTTATAATGCAAGCAAATTTCTGCATCTTGAATGATCACGGGTATAGATCAATTTAAATAAGCCTCTTACCTTACAAATTTTCTTGCATATTTCTGAATTTTTCTATGGGGCGAGTCATTTGCAACCGTTGACAATAAGGTAATGTAATTATCCTTCCCACTCTGTCCAATCGCCTTACATAACCAAGCAGCTGTATCTTGCCACTCACTATCGAGATTTTCTTTTAAATACAGGCTTTTTAACTTGTCTGCTGCTAAGTCAAGCAAATCATTATCGTTCAGATTTTCATAAAAGATAGCTCGGGCGGCTAACTTTTGTACGAAGTAATTATCTACATTTAACATTTTCATATAACTTGTAATCTCAGCACTTTTTCCTTCAGAAACAAGTGTTTCATCAGCGATCATCTTATTCCAAATAATAAATTGTTCTAAATCTTTTAATGCCTTTCGCGCATGTCTTTTTAACTTATTTGAGGGAGCTTCATTGCTAACCAAGGTTATGAGATGGCGATATTTCTCATTGCCGCTATATCCTAATGACCGTATCTCATATGACACTAAGTTAGCTTGATCTTTATTTAATGATTTATCTAGGTACTGAGATTCAACTTTTTGAGAAATAACATCATATAATCGAGGAGAAGTAAGCCCCGACCACTGCAACCTATTAAGCATTTGTTCTTGTTGAGCAATGCTTGCCGTCTCTAATGTCTTTAAGTAATCATCAATTCGTTCATCATCGCTCACAAATGCAATAGATGGGGCAACCATCATTAAAGCAAGTAAGGCTCCTATTATTTTCATGTTTTTCATTTAGCTTTCTCCTTAATTCCAACGTTTAAAAATCAATGATGTGTTAATACCGCCAAAAGCAAAATTATTACTCATAACATAATCTGTTTTAAGATTACGACCCTCATGCATAATGTAATCAAGATCACCACAATTAGGATCTATTTTATCAAGGTTTGCTGTTGCATGAAACCACTCGTCCCTCATCATCTCAATAGTTACCCACGCTTCTAAAGCACCACATGCACCCAGAGTATGACCCATGAAACTTTTTAATGAACTAATAGGAGTATTATTTCCGAAAACAGCTTCCGTCGCCTGGCTTTCAGCTGCATCACCTCTGTCTGTCGCCGTTCCATGGGCGCTTATATAACCAATTTCAAATGGAGAAACCTGAGCATCTACCAACGCTAATCGTATCGCGCCTTCCATTGTTTTTGATAACGGCTGCGTAATGTGACTACCATCAGAATTTGTCCCAAAACCTATTAATTCCGCGTGAATAACAGCTCCTCGTTCCAGAGCGTGTTCCAGCTCTTCTAGCACCAAGGTACAACCACCTTCTCCAATAACTAGTCCATCACGGTCCTTATCAAATGGTCTTGGCGTGTGGTGGGCCTCATCATTTCGAATGCTTGTTGCATAGAGCGTGTCAAACACCGCGGCTTCTGAAGCACATAACCGCTCACACCCCCCTGCGACCATAATTTTTTGCTGCCCGTGTTTTATTGCTTCATAGGCAATCCCTATTCCTTGGCTTCCTGAAGTACACGCACTTGATGTTGTATATACGCGCCCTTGCAAACCAAAATAAATACCGATATTGACAGGAGATGTATGCGCCATCATTTTTATATATGAATTTGCATTTAAACCATCACAGGAATAGTGTAATAACATATTGCCAAAATCCGCAATGGCATCGGTATCCCCTGCCGATGATCCGTAAGCAACACCAACATCACCACTTTTCAATATTTCATCACCCAGAAGATTGGCGTCTTCTAAGGCAAGCTCTGTACTCAACACGCCAAATTGTGCAACCCTTCCCATGCTCCGAAGTGCTTTACGATTATAGTGTTTAGGCATTTCAAAATTCGGAACAGGCGCACCTAGGCGTGTATTTAAGCCCTCATATTTATCCCATTCATCCATACGTGTAATACCCGTATTTAGGTCTTTCAAATTTTTCCGAATTGTTTGCCAATCGTTCCCTATAGGTGAAAAGCCTGCCATTCCCGTTACAACTACTCGTTTCATTTAATACATTCCACCATTTACAGATATAACTTGCCGAGTAATATACCCGGCATCTTCAGACATTAAAAAACTTACTGTACCCGCAACTTCTTCAACTCGTCCAACACGTTGCATAGGGATAATTTTTAAGGCTTCTTCGATAGGGGCTGATTCTGTCATTTCGGTGTCAATAAGCCCTGGAGCAACACAGTTCACCGTGATTTTTCGCTTAGCCAGCTCAACGGCTAAAGCTTTTGTTGCACCAATAATTCCAGCCTTTGCAGCACTATAGTTAACTTGTCCTCGATTACCCATTTCACCGGATACGGATGACAAAGTAACAATGCGACTAGGCTTACGCCGCCTAATCATCGGCATTATTATAGGGTGTAGTACATTATAAAACCCATCTAAGTTAGTCCGTATCACCAGATCCCATTCATCGGCCGGCATGGCAGGAAAAGCATTATCTCTAGCTACGCCGGCATTGCAAACAACACCATAATAAGCCCCATTTTCTTCAATGTCGGCCTCTAAAATCTCTCTACATGTTTCGCGCTCAGAAATATCAAACTGTAAAACGCGTGCATGCTGCTCCAATGACTCAATCTCTGCTACAGCATCCTCGGCTTGATCTCGATTATTTCGACAATGAAGCACTAAATCATATCCATCCTTTGCTAGCCGTAACGCAATGGCTTTCCCTATACCTCGACTTGAACCTGTTACTAGTATTGTTTCTGTCATCAAAAATCACCTTGTAAAAATTTCTCTGCATCATCAGGCTGAAAAACATTTAGCCTAGCAGAACCTTCTATTCCTTCAGCTGTTAACACTGTTTGAAACACATTAAGCCCATTATCAGCCTGCATTTCTAAAGCGACCTGTAATAATAATGTTGTCCCAATGGGAAAGTAATCCGTCGAACATAAATATTTTCTTACACCAAGCAGAAACCCTAGTTTGGGCTTGCCTCCTCCCTTACGCTCTTGTAGCCCAGCATAAGCTGCCACAGCTTGAGCCAAATATTCAACACCAACAGAAGATGGAACGCCTTTATCATCCAAAAATAGGGAGCTAGCCGTTATTTTAACCGATGCATGCAACCAATCATCCCCATAATCAACAATTTCATCTAATAAACTCATACTGCCAGAATGGGGGACTAAATCTGCTACTTCAAACATCTTACTCATCAAATACTGCCCAGTAATAAAGAAATATTATTCCCACCAAATGCAAAAGAATTACTGAGAACATAACGTATATCGTTTTCTAGTTTGCTCTCTGGCGTCACTAAATTAATAACGGGTAATAAGGGATCAGAAACTCCATCCCATATATGCACGGGCAACAAGGATTCTTCGTTATTATTTTCAAACATCATCCAACAAATTGCTGCTTCAACAGCGCCTGCCGCACCTAATGTATGCCCAGTGAAAGGTTTTGTTGAACTGCATAAAACGGCTTCCCCAAACACATGGTTCATTGCTTTTGATTCCATTTCATCATTCAATGCTGTTGCGGTTCCATGCAAGTTAACATAATCCACCTTGCCGGCCTCAATATTAGCATCATTCAATGCGGCCGACATACACCTAATTGCCCCATTCCCTGATGGATCAGGAGCAGAAATATGATGTGCATCACTGCCCTCGCCAACACCAACAAGTTCCACTCCTTTTTCAGCCGATGAAACTAAAAACAACGCTGCACCCTCGCCAATATTAATGCCATTTCTATTTTTACTAAATGGATTACAGCGGCTGTTGCTCACAGCTTGCAGCGAGGAGAACCCCTGAACTGTAAGCTGGCAGAGTGTATCCACGCCACCAGCAATAACTACATCACAGATGCCTGAGCGAATTAAACGTCGAGCAGAAGCCAGTGCCTTTGCCCCAGAAGAGCACGCTGTCGAAATACCATACACAGGACCACTAACACCTAACACCTCAGCTACAAATTGAGCTGTTGCCCCCATTTCTTGCAGTCCATAATCATAATAGTCAGGTGCTTCACCAGCATCAACCCATTCTCGAATAGCTGGCTCACTTTCAGCTATTCCTGAGGTGCTCGTACCAATAATCACACCGATACGACTTGCCCCAAACTCGGTTATAGCGGCGGCTACTTCAGTATTTATTTGTTCTAAAACGGCTAATGCAAATTGATTATTTCGACTCTGCCATTTCTTGTCGGGTAACGGGTTAACGGGCAATTCACCATGGTAGAGTCCGATCGGCAATTCTTCATCAGAGCCAAATCTATCTGTTACTGTCAAAGCGGTTTGAAGAGAATCTAGGCTTTCTTTAACAGCCTTCTTGGAGTCACCAGCTGAACACAAAACCCCCATGGCATTAAGATAACATCTTATCGTCATAGCGTCGTTGTCTCTAATGTTTTAATAATGACCCGATATTGGTGATCGTAATTTTCAATTAACATCTCGTCGTTACTCAGATAGTTGACACTAACAACCTTCTCCGTGGCCATGAATAACAATCGCTGTTCAGAACTAAGTTCGAGTTGCCAACCATTTTCCGTACGATAAGCCTTTTCTATCGCCTTTTCCGACCATAAGGCAAACTGCATCATAGCTAAAATCTCTTCACTTGGTAAAGCTATAGGTGAATTATTAGTTTGCTGTAATGAAACCCCGTCATAATCTAAAGATAATAATGGCTGTCCCGTAGGTAAAAGAGCCCTTAATTTCAACTGGTCATGTTCTAAACGAATAACGACTAAGAATTGATGTTGCTCACCTCGGGCATCCATCGTTACCTTTTGCTTAAGCAAGACAGCACTAGGACCTCCTTTTGGAGACAGTAAAAGCAGCTGTTTAGGTTGTTGTGATGTAACTGAAAATAGACTACACCCTACCAGCAAAAACAAAATAAAACTCCAGAGTATTATTCGTCGCGACATAGCTCTGCCAATATAGATAATCGAGATGGTGATTTTACGTAAGGATTATGAACATCCCATGCATACCCCGCTAAAACAGAACTTATCATTCGTGTCACTTTGTCATTTTTTATTTTTGAGAAGACAACATCTTGGAACCGTTCGTCATACCAGCCTTCAACAAATTCTCTAAAGGTATTCACACCTCTTTTCATCGGCAATTCAAACTCTTGCTCCCAATCAGGTGCGTTTCCTGACAACTGCCGATCAACTACATCAGCAGCTAAACTTGCAGAGGTCAAAGCAATGGTCACGCCTGAAGAGAAGACAGGATCAAGAAATTCACCGGCGTTGCCTAACAATACAAAATTATCACCATACAGCGAACTAACATCACAAGAGTAACCGCCAAGTGAACGCACCGGCGTATCGAACTTAGCATCTGCTAAGATGCCAGCAAGCATTCCTCCTTCTGATATTAATGTTTTTAACTTAATTTCAGCGTCACCATTCATTGCCTCTAAATACTCTTGAGGCACAACCGCGCCTACTGAAGCGCGTCCATTGCTAAAAGGGATCAGCCAATACCAAATTTCATGATGCTCAGGATGCACCGTAATCAGGATCTTATCTCTATCGTAACGGCTATCGCTTATATTATCTTCTACATGAGTGAACACTGAACTTCTAGGTAACAATGAAGATGATTTTTCCAATTCTAATATGCGAGGCAATACTCGTCCAAAGCCACTGGCATCCAACACAAACTTAGCACTGACTTGATATTCACCACCATCTTCATTATTGACAGTGAGAACCGCCCCATCCGACAGTGATTGAAAGGATGTAACGGATTGGCCATAGCGAATCTCTACACCTTGTTTTTCTGCTTCATCTGCTAAAATTTTGTCAAAACGATCACGCTGAACTTGAAACGTTGTCCCCCATCCTGCTGTGAACTTTTCTCTAAAATCATAATACTCATACTGATCACCACGTGTAAAAGCAGCACCATTTTTATATTGGAATTTAGCATCATCAACAGCCTGCAACATACCTGCTTGCTCTAAATAAGTCATACATTGGGGCAATAAACTTTCACCAATTAAAAAACGTGGAAAATACATTTTTTCTAAAATTAAAACACGATATCCTTTCTTATTTAATAATGCAGAAGAAACAGAACCTGAAGGCCCTGCTCCAATCACTACGATATCAAATTGTTGTTGTGCTACAGTCATCTATTCCTCTCTCCACAATATTCTCTCTCATAATAGGGGCTAATAACCAAACCAACGTTAAGCCTATCAATACAGTTAAGCCAAAATGATACAATACCGGAGTATCGCTAAATGCTAACAATCCAAATGCTAGTAAACTGGTAAAAGCGGACAAAGAAACAGCTAGCCAAGTATGTGAATAGTCACTCGATTCACTTAAAAATATCCCCATATCCAACCCAATACCTAGTACTAAAATTAACGCCATTAAATGGAACAAATTTAAACCGTGCCCAAAATGAGCTAATAATGCCAGTGTAAAAATTGAAGCCAATAATGGTGGCAAAATAATTCTCCAAACCTGTGTTTTATACCGTGCGATCAAGACCAGAAACACTAGAAAATATGCACCAAGAATAAGCCCCGTTATTTCACTGCGAAAATTCGTCATCAAGCTAGATATATTTTGTACTCGATCAATAAATTCCACATCATCTTTTTTGTCAGATAGGGCGATTAATGCCGCTTTAGTATCTTCACTAATACTGCCCGTAAATCGAATTAGTATTGCAGTTTTATGATCAAAAACCACACGAAGGTCTTGCCAAGGTTCACTACTTTTTTGCTGAGACCACTGTTCTGGCTGCAAATTTTGTGAGCTCTGTTCGAGCGCCACTAGCGCCTCTGAAACCTTATCATTTTTAAGATGAATTTTGTCATAAAACATTGCGAGTTGCTGCCCATACAACTGTTGAACAAGCGCTCTATTTTCACTTTGTCTTTTGAGTGAAGGAAGCTGTTGAGACAGTGACTGATACCCATTTAACATGCCATTTTTTATGAAATCATCTAATGAAGGCCTGATATCTTCTTCTTTTTGTAAACACTCTTCAAGTGTAGCACCACTGACTAATAAAAATTGCGAGCTACTGCTACTTCCTAGTAGCTGTTGCACCTCTTTTTCTTGTGCTAACAAGCTTGCAGGTGATGTTTGTAACAGCCTTATATCATCTAGGCTATCACTATTTTTTATTGTATTTAATGACCATGCAACCATGACAAGTATAGCCACCATGAAAACCCTATTCTCACCAAGTTTAGGAAAGGCATAGCTGAATTTATTTAATTTCTCTGCAGCAACTAAAGGGCGAATTGAGTCATTCCTTGTCAAAAATGGATACCATAAAACAACCGTTAACCACGAAGCTGATAAGCCGACAGCTGAGAAAACAGCCATTTGTTGCAAGCCAGGAAAAGGTGATAAAGCTTGTGCCATATATGCCATCACACTTGAAAATAAGCCAAGTGATAAACCAGGTAATATTTTCCGCAATGCGTGTTTTGCTGTTGAAACTTGACGCTCACATAAAAAGTGCAAGGAATAATCAATTGAAACACCGACTAAACCCGCACCAAAGGCCAGTGTAATTAAATGTATTCGTCCAAAGATAAACATTGTTGCTGATGCCGCCATTACACACCCAACTAAAATAGGGATAAACATTAATCCGATTGGCTTAAATCTTCGAAAAACCATCAGCATAAGCACTATAATCCCAATCATTGAACCAATACCGATAGTCAATATCTCCCGATTAGCTTGGCGAGCACCTACTTCGGCATGCAATAACATGCCTGACAGCTGAATCGTCACCCCAGTCTCTTTGAGTACGGTAGCTTGGGCAGTAATTGCACCCAGAACATGACGTTGTAATGTGGGCGAAAAAGGTTGCTCTGAAAGTGTGAGCACCATCAAATAGGTAGGTTTAGTTGCGCTGGTGATTTTTAACAAGGAGTTGGATACTGTTATCTTTAAGTCATTTTTCCTATTTTGATTCAATTCTGAAAACAAACCAAAGGGATCATCAACTAAATTTGTTGCCCCAGCCGATAAAGGGCTGTACAGTCGAATTAATGCGCGATTTTGGATCTGCTGAAAATCCTTATCTAATAGCAAGGTTCTAACGGTGTGGTCCAGCACTGAAAAGCGGTAAGGATATAATTCGTTTTGGAGCTCCTCAATTTCATCATCACTTACTTGCCAATTAATCTCAGTGATTTCAGATAGCTCACTCATCTGATCCGCTATGAGTGGTATCGCATTCTGAGCTTTGCTTTCATCTTCAGCTGAGACCAACAAAAGAAGCCGTTTAGAAAAACGATCAGCCACTTGCTCTGTTGCAGCCTGCACTATCGGTTGCTGATCAGATTTTGGCAACAAGGTCATAAGGCTTGAATCAAATTTACCACCTAAACTGATGGCAAACCCGCTCACCAGAATCACCATTAGCAGCCAAGCTATTGCAAGAGTATTAAACTTCTGGCTCATTGACTCAAGTCAGAAAATGTTATCGTGGTTTGATCACCATTTTTTTCAAAAAAAATAAGCTCTCGCAAGAAGGTATCACCGGTTAATTTTACCCGCTCAACCACTTGCATTACCGCTTTATCACTTGGCACCAATTCAACCTGCCAATGTTCACCCTCTACCGTTCCCGATAATGTAAAATAAGCCGCCAGTTGCGGCCAGTCAGCCGTAAGCACGGAAAAGAATATATCACTTAAAATAGCTACAGCCGGATTAGAATCAGCCTGTAATCTTACAATCTCATCTTCTCCCTGGCTATTAGTGATGCTTTGAGGCGTCATCAGTAAGATATTTTGGATGGGCTCAATCGTTTCCCACTGAATTGATTTTCCGCGCTGATAATCAAACTTTCCTGAAGATTCTAAATGTGCATCCAGCTCCCTCAAATACTTATCTTGGGAAAATTTACCCTCCAGATACTCTGGCGCACTAGATAATTTGCTTAGATCACCAAAGCTAATATCCCCGTATGAGAAGCTAGAAACAAGCAATAAACTGCATAGCAACAATACTTTATTCATACTCAAGCCCCAGTTTTCTATAAAGTATTTCTGGTGATTCAAAAAGCATTTCACCGCCTTTCATATCAACAGCAACTTGAACCGTATAGCCTTTCGTTAAGCGCTGCCCTGTCTCTAGGTCTGAAATTATGTAATTTATCTTCAAACGGTTTTCCCACTCAACAACATTGGCATTAACTACGACTTTTTGCTGAAAACGCAAAGGGTGAGCATAACGAATACGCAGATCAATAACTGGCCATGCAAAGCCAGACTCTTCCATTTGAGGATAGTTATAATCAATTTTATCCAACAATGCACAACGTGCAATCTCAAGATATTTAACATAATGGCCATGCCAAGCGACTCGCATAACATCCACATCGTGAAATGGTACTTCTATTATAGATTTGGTCTCATTCACTTATAAATCTCCATCAATATAAAAACGATCTTAGCTATAGTAAAGACCAAACAATGAACTCATTTTGAATTGCATTAATTTATCAACCAATTCACGTATTTTAGTTTCAGCATCAATAAATTTACTCATATTTGCTCCGCCGCGGGTCGAATCATAAATTGCCTCTCCATCAAGGGCACCGTTATGAAATACTTTTATCTCTGCATAGCTCATATACATCGCTAGATCCCATGTCCAATTTGCCGTATATGTTGATGTCCATTCACAGCTTTCAGGTACAGTAGATTTGCTGACGACTTTATATGGGATCTGCTTACTTGTTAAAACAGACTTATACTCTAACAAAAACCCATCTCTAACAGCAGGGTTTTCAATAATACAAAGCTGTGTTTTTTCAGGGATATTAGCTTGTTCTATTGATTGGTTTATTGCACAGCCTGAAATACCCATGCTCAAAATAATTAATATTAATGTTCTTTTTCTCATTACGACAAACTTCCTTATACTAAGTTGTAAATGATTTTACACTTCTGACTAAGTTAATTATCCTTCCAAAAAGGAAAGAAATTAAACCATTGCAACGGCGCTTTTTTAC